>JAVCBX010000022.1:0-5932 GCA_037917635.1 Thermoproteota archaeon
GCAGGAGGTGGATAAGTACAAGAAGCTAACCCCTGAAGAGGAGCGAGTTATCATCCATAAGGGTACGGAACCTCCGTTCAGTGGAAAGTATTATAATTTCTTTGAGGAAGGCATCTATCGTTGCAAGAGATGTGGTGCAGTGCTTTTTCGCTCCACTGATAAGTTTCACACCTCTTGTGGGTGGCCAAGTTTTGATGATGCTGTGGAGGGTGCAATAAAGAGGGTTCCCGATGCTGATGGGGTTAGGACAGAGATACTCTGTGCAAATTGTGGCTACATTCTCGAGGAGGGCAGGATAGACTTTTCCCAAGAATGGAGGGAGTTTGACCAGAGGCAAGCTGCGGAAAAGAGAAGGACTGGGGCACCAACTTCTTATACGAAGCCGGATTTGGGCATCGGCACTAAAGTCGGGAAGACCTCCGATATAGAGAAAATAGGGAAAAGGAAGGGAGTTTACAGGAGAATCGGTAAGTGGCAGAGTAGGATCTACACAGCCCTAGAAAGGAATTTGAAGCTGTCAACCGCTGAACTCAGGAGGGCAGCTAGTATCCTAGCTTTGCCTCAGTCCGTTGAAGAAGAGGCAGGGAAAATCTATAGAAATGCTGCGAGGAAGGGATTGGTGAGGGGTAGGAGTATGGAGAGCGTAGTCGCAGGAGCAATTTATGCTGCTTGCAGGATTTGTGGAGTACCGAGGACTTTGGAGGAAATTGGAAAAGCGTTCCCAAATCTGGATAAGAAGGAAATCGGGAAGACCTATAGATTCATCTGTAGAGAGCTGAATATCCGTATTCTACCAACATCCCCTTTGGATTACGTGAATAGGTTTGCGACAGAGCTAAAGTTGAGTCAAAGGACAGTTACTAAAGCCATTAAGATCCTTAATCAAGCTGCGAAGAAGGAGATAACTTCGGGTAAGGGGCCAATGGGGGTAGCCGCAGCCGCCCTTTACATTGCTAGCTTGCTTTGCGGTGAAAAGAAAACCCAAAGGGAGGTAGCTGATGTAGCTGGTGTAACTGAAGTGACGATAAGGAATAGGTATAAGGAATTGATCGAAAAGCTGGATCTTGGAGAGGAAATAGAGAGGCTTAAGGAGAAGATTGGCGGGTGAGCTCCCCAACTATCTTTTCTATTTTTAGATCTGTCCTGAAACCTTTCGGGGAGAAAATTGTCCTAGCTACGGGTCCATGCTTCTTGAGTTTGGAGAGGAGGTCCTCTAGCCTTGGCTCCATAATCTTGAGCTTTGATGCGAACTCCGTCGTGAGAAAATAGTACGGAACCCTGATTTGAGATTCGCTTCTGGCTATAGCAAAGAACTTCCTCAACCTCTCTTCCCTGCTTTCCTCAATCATTCCCTCAACTATCAATGGATCAAATATTCTCCCGAGGAAGAGTGGACCAACTATCGAAAGTTTCTGCTTACATTTCCTGCATTTCCCCTCAAATTTAAACCCCAACCACTGGTATCTATGGAGGCAATTCTTGCAATACCCTAAGAAGCCGCAATTTTCCAGGAGCTCTAACGCCCTCTCAGCCCCGAGGTCTTGGGAGAAGTAAATCCTCAAATAATGCTTCTCCGCATGGGCAAACACCGGTCTGAGAGCTATTTCATATTTCGAAGCAGTTTCCATGACTCTTTTGCACAATATCCTTATGCCAACCTCCTTCATAAATGGAAGCTTCTCAACTAGGGAAAAGTAGCTCTTAAAGCAGGCCTTCCTCCTAGCTCCGTAGAGAACTGCAGTATCCGTTGCCGTAATAGCTAGAACACCATTTCTCTTCAAGAATCTACAAACCACATCCAAAAATGGGTTTGGAGATCCGAAGGGATCAACATCTATGTAGTCGAAGTACTCATTTAGAAGGAATAACAATTTATTGGCTTCTTCATTAAAGATCTTTACCTCACATTTTAGCTTAGTTTTATTTCTCCTTAGATTCTCCTTCATGAATTTGTAAGCTCTGCTGCTGAGGTCATTGAGGTAGACTTCTCCCAGACCCTCGACTTCTGAAGCGAATCTCAAGCCACGAACTCCACTTGCAGCTAATAGATCCAGAACTTTCAACTCCCTCCCTAACTTCTTCCTCAGAACTTTGAGAAAAACAACCGAAACATCCCGTTCGAACTTCTTCTCAGGATTATAGAAAACTTCTGCTTTTTTCGAGAGAACTCTCGGAAGCTCAGGTATCTTGAACTCTATTTCTCCTTCCCGAAACTTTAGTTCCTTCATACCAATCGATTACCCTCAAGGAAATTTAAAAGTTAAGAATTACCTCTGACCCAATCCTTCCTTGATTAACTTCTCAGCCTTCTCCTCAATTTCCTTCTTCCCTTTCTCAATCTTAATGATTCCGTCCCTTCTGACTTCTAATCCTTCCTTTTCTTTCCTTAACTTTTCAGCAATCTCGTACATAAATTTTTCCCCCCTTTCCTTCCTTAACTTCTCCACCAATTCGATCATCTTCTTCACAAACTTTTCAGCCTTAGCGAAGTACTCGTCGAATTCTTTTCCCGAGACTTCCTTCTTCTCCCTATGCTCCACAGATTTGTAGAGATCTACAACCTCCTTAGCTATCTCAGCGTACTCTTCGCTGACTAGCTTCTCCTTTTTAACCAATATCTCCTCTACGAACCTAGCCACTTCCCTAGGGGCTGGTGGTCTGTAGCCGAGTTCCATTAGTACTGCTTGAGCCGAGCTAACAATCGCTTGTTCGAGATCGTAGGTTAACTTTTCAGTTAAAGTATTCTTCGCGAGGTCCAAGAGATCTAAGGAAATTGAGATGTGCTTATCCACGCACTCCTTGCTTGGCCTTATATTTCCCATACCAAGCAGTCTCTGAAGGGGGAGGAAGAAGCCGGTATCGTAAATAACGAACCCGTCCTTCAACACATTGTAAATTACCGGATTCCCTTCCCTAACATACTCCANGAATTCGCTCAGTAAATAAGGTTGTGGGTGAATCCTCTTGGAAATCGGATAAGCCCTCTGGAGCAAGTGTTGGAACAGCCTTTCCTTTAGCTCGGGTCTAGTCATCCTCCTTACNTCCGTATCNTCCACTATCACAGCTACATCGATGTCACTGGTCTTCCTCTTACCTACGCCTGTCTTGCTTGAGCCCCAAATTACCACAGCCTTTATGTAGTGTTTAAACTTCTCCAGGATGCTAGCTGTGTACATCTCCACGTATCTTATTTCCCTTCTCGTAAGAAAGTCCCCTAGGGTCTCGGCTTTCCTTTCCATTACCGCTTCCCTCAGTTGGGAAACTCCGGCCAAATTGTGGGGAAATCTAGGGAATTTACTCCCTTCTTCGACTTCTTCAACTCCTTTTTCTCCTTTCTCTTCTCTTTCAGGGGTTTTTCCTTCCATGTCTTTCAAAAATCCAAGAACCTTTATAACTTCTATGCTATTTCAATACCGAAATGCTTATATATAAGTAGTAACTACTCCAAGATGGTGATAATAAATGGCCCAAAAGCCATCTGAGTTGGAATTGATAGTATCCAACACCTTAACCACAGATGCTTTGGGTAAGGTAAATTGGGATGCAGTTGGGGGTATATGGGAATCCTTATTGCAGGCATATCCACCTCATCCAGTAATAGCTGGGTATTTAAGAGCCTTTGCCGCTCAATCCCTGGGTGTTTCTAAGAACTTCTCAGCCCTTTCCATGAATGCATATCGAGACTGGTTATCCACAGTTAACATGGCTAGGGCTCAATCACAACTCCTAAAAGAAATTGATCAAAAGTACAAAGCTGCAAAGACCCCTGTTGATAAGGCAAGGTTACTAACCACCCTTTACACTGTATTGCAGGCATAAATTCACTAACTTTTCATTGAATTTTCAACGAACTCGATGAATTTCCTTACTTTTTCCTTATATTTTTCCAATTCCTCGGCGGTTGCTGTAGTCTTCTCTCTCTTTGCTATCGATTTCATTACCTTAATAATTTCATCAAGCGTTTGAATATGTTCATCATCTACCTTTATCTTCTTTGGCAACTCATTCTTGAAAACTTCTACTATATCCTTGGGAGAAGGTACTGGAATATCCAAGTGCATCAGTAAAGCATCTGCAGCATCTATACAAGCCCAATACAAATCGTCTATAGCTGCGAGCAAATGGATATTTGTAGCATTTAGCAGAGCTTTTGCTCTGTTCAAATGAGCATCAATCGCTTCCTTGCTTGGCCTTATCCTTCCAAGCATTAGCAATCGCTTGAGCGGTTCGAAAAATCCTGTATCCACAATTGCCTTACCATCCCTCAGTACATTAACTGCTACAGGATCTGCATGCCTTACAGCATCGAACCAATCAGAGATCCCAAGAGTTGTCACATGGATTCTATCCGTAGCATTTAGCTTTGCTAAAATTTCACCAACTCCAAGGCGATAAGCTGAAATTATCTCCTGGGTTACTGGAGTTACGACATCGTCTACGAGAATAAGTAGATCTATATCGCTTCCTTCTTCGCTCTTTTCCCTTGCCCTAGAACCAAACAGGATTATGCCGTGAACGAAACCACTGAATTTTTGGGTGAGCTCCTTAGCAAATTGGTAGATGAGCTCAAAATCCTTCTCATTTAGAACTCCGGGCTTCATGGACCTCAATCTCAGCTTGTGTTGAATATCGCTCAATGCATCAAACCTAGGTTCCATCCATTACACCTAAAAGAGATCTTCTATCCAATTACCATAAAAGTAACTCTTCCCCTTTTTAAAATGTAACGGGTCCACAATTATATCCGTAGCGTGGTAACTTGGACCACCAAGTATTTCGGTTGGAATCCCATACACTTGGTAGAGTTCTGGGGCAGTAGCCCTTAACGACACAGCATAACCCAAACCACCTATCGGTCCTGGCTCGAATATCACTTTCCCTCTGAACCCCTTTTTCTCCAGAAATTCCATCAGCTTCTTCCTAATTTCTTCAGGAAAAGCTTCCCCCAGAGGTAAGTGAGCATCTATATCTCCGAAGTTCTCATGAGCATGAACATGGATCAGTGGAACTCCAAGTTCATCAAGCTTTTCAGCAAATTCCACAGGGGTCCTTATCCTAACTTCCTTTTCCTCCAAAGTCTTCGGATCAACTACCCTAATCCTCAAATGCTTTAGGGTAGCTGCATGACCAAAGTCAAAGGTCGTCCCTATATACCTCTTCGCTTCCTCCCTGCTAATCCCCCTCTTCTCCAACTCCCTGTAAACAGCTTCCAGCAGATATTTGAGCTCTTCAGGGGTGGAGAACATAAACCTGGAATCTGTATTTTCAATTGCTATCTTCACCTTATTCTTTATGGCTTCCTCAGCAATTTCTGAAAAATTCTTTGCAAAATTCTCAATGGCCTTTGAAGGTAGGGGCTCTATTAGCCTCCTAGGCTTCTCGGAGCCTATTTCTACACCGGTACCATGCAACTTTCTCTTCTCCAAGAAAGGAGAATATTCCCTAGACCACCTCAAGATATAATCCCTCTCCGCCTCATACCTTTTCTGATAAACTTCCCAGAGCCTCTCAACTTGTTCAAGCAATTCCTTCCTCAATTTAGGATCCTCGACAGCACTTGGCGAATATCCAAGCTCAGTAGCCTTAGCAGCTGCTGCTGTTCGCTCAACTGGGGAAGCCCTTTCCCAATTCTTCAAAGCATCTGCAATTAGCCTAAATTGCTCAGCATTTTTCCTATACCTCTCTGCCCATTCATCATGAAGCTCCAAAGCTTCAACTACTTCAGATTTTATCCTCCTTTCCCTCTCCTCAACCAATTCCTTTATTGGTTTTCCCTTCTCGTATTCCGGAATTCTAGCAGCCATTTCAGTATTCAGGTCATTCCTCCAGAGCCACAGCACATCTGTATCTGCTCTAGGCAACACATTGGTTGGATGTATGTTAATTACCTCTGCCCCTATTTCCTTAGCATACTTTATGCCTTCTTTTAGCA
>JAVCBX010000025.1:0-6265 GCA_037917635.1 Thermoproteota archaeon
GTGTTACCCTTTTGAAGAAAGGTGTTACCATGATCCTTGATAGAAATGCCTTTGGGATAAGAGGTCTGCTACTTAGGAGGTCCTTCAAAGTTGCATTTAAGAGACAGAGTCAGGATTTCATTGAGAATTTCCTGAAAAAAGGCTTTGTTGGGAGAAAATTAGGGGTCTACATTCATTTCCCTTTCTGTAAGGGACTTTGTCCAGCTTGCCCATATGTTAGATATCTATGGAATGATTCCTTAGTAAAAGCCTACCTGAGATCCCTTAAGCTTGAGATAAGCGCATATGGAGATATATTGCAAGACTTAGAACTGAAAATAACTGAAGTTCATGTTGGAGGAGGTACTCCGAGTTGCCTTGATCCAAGGCATTATAGGGATATCCTTGAAGCTCTTGGGGAGAGCTTCAAGTTAGAGGGAGATGTAAGCATAGGGATAGAGGCTAATCCGGAGGACCTAAGTGAGGAGAAAGTTTACGATCTGATGGAATCAGGAGTGAGGGAATTGAGTCTGGGAGTCCAATCCTTCTTCAGGGAAAACATCAGAATCCTCGGAAGGAGACATAGCGTGGAGGACTCAATAGATTCTCTTGAAAACCTTGAGAGAGCTGGGTTTAGCAGAGTAAATGTTGACATGATGTACATGCTTCCTGGTCAGACTGTTAGGAATTGGGTTGAGGACCTCAGGATGGCATCCGAGTTTGAACCATCCCAGATAACCGTCTATCCTTTGCTGATAGTTCCCTACAGACCAATGTATAGGATGATGAAAGAGGGAAAGGTCCAGGAACAACCAGGCATGAAAGAATTCAAGAAGATGTACTACGAAGCTCTTAATACCCTCGAGGAGCAAGGCTACACTCAAATTAGGTACTATTCATTTTCCAAGATCCCTTGGGAGTACAGTACTGTTGAGAAAGAGATGACTGGCCCCTTACTTGCCTTTGGTCCGGGAGCAATGGGTTTTCCGGGCAAATGCGAATACATCAACACATGTTCGATCAGAGAATATGTGAAAAGTCTGTCTAGGGGCACACTGCCTGTGGCTGGCATAAGAAAAGTCAAGAAGGATGAGAGAGGGATAAGATGGATATCCGAGAGATTAAGTGCCTTAAAGCTAAGGTTTGGGGAGTTCAGGAATGAATTTGGGGAGGACTTCTGGGATTTTGTTAGGAGGACGGGTTTTAGCAGATCGCTAGCTCTTCAAAGATTAGTAGGACAACTCAAGGTTTATTCCGATAGGATAGAAGTCACTAAGAAAGGGTTATTCTCTAGGAACTTAGAAGGTTGGGCCTTTGTTCTTTCCGTCCCCTGCAGGATAGTAGAAGAGTACATGAAGACTCCCTGGCCTAGGGAAGTGACAGTGCCATAAGATCTTTGTACTATGATTTTACTGTTCTATAGCTCTTTCTAGTTTTTCTTGGTAATTCCTTTTTATTACAGCACGCGATTCATTTCCATACCTTAATTCCCAGATTTTTCTAGAAAGTTCTTAGAATTTTCTTAAGTCCTAAAGGTTTTAAGGGAATTTTAAGCGTCAGATGAGCGTCTTATCTCTTCCAAAATTTCCTTTGCCCTATCCATCCTTATCTTCTTCTCTCTTATTAGTCTCTCTATTACAAAATCCACTTCCTCTGGCTTTGCTCCTACCGCCATAGCTACGTTCCTTGCGTGAAGTTTCATATGCCCTGCCTGTATACCTTCAGTTGCAAGGGCCCTCAGAGCAGCAAAGTTCTGAGCCAAACCCACGGACACCATTACTTGGGCTAGCTCTCTTGCCGATTTTACTCCAAGAATCTTTAGACATAGCTTTGCCACTGGATGGACCCTGGTTATCCCTCCAACCGTACCAACTGCTATAGGCATCTCTAAGTAGCCCTCTAGGTCTCCATTCTCGTTCTTCCACCACTTGGTCAGGGGCTCGTATCTCCCGTTTCGAGCCGCATAGGCGTGAGCTCCTGCTTCTAAAGCTCTTGTGTCCTGACCCGTTGCCCTTGCAAGGGCAACTATTCCGTTCATAATGCCCTTGTTGTGCGTGCATGCCCTATAGGGGTCGTTTTTTGCGAAAATATATGCAGCTATTATCCCATCCACAACTTCCTCTCCCCCGATGGCCTCCTTCTTAAATAAGGCTCTAGCCCTAGCCAGTCTCCTGTCAGCCAGATTTGATATTATTCTTAGGTAAACTCTCCCTCCAGTAAGCCTCTCAATTGTGGGAGCGACGGCTTCTGCCATCGTGTTAACCGCATTTGCTCCCATAGCATCCCTCACATCCACTAAGAGATGCGTAATTACCATCGGGCCCAGTTCTGTGTGAAGGATTCTAACCTCCAGGTCCTTCGCTCCTCCTCCAAGCTTCACTAAGATGGGATCCTGTTCATTCGCTATCTCCAAAATCTGATCCTTATTTTCTACTATGGTTCTTTTAGCTTCTTCTGGATCCTTAACGCCAACAAGCTGGACTTGCCCTATCATTATTGGTTCTGTTGTTTCTGCAAAGAAGCCTCCTCCTGGACGGGCCATTTTAGCCGCATTGCTTGCAGCAGCTACTACCGATGGCTCCTCAATTGCCATAGGTATTAAGTAGTCCTTTCCGTTTATCCTGAAGTTCACTGCTATGCCAAGAGGAAGCGGCCAGGTGCCTATCACGTTCTCTATCATTCGGTCTGCAACATCAAGCCCCAGATTTCCGGTTTTAAGCAGTAGCTCGGTTTCTTCATTGGTTAAATCAGCAAATTCCTTGACGATCCTAACTCTTTCTTCTAGAGGAAGCTTGTAAAATCCTGGATATCTTGAGGTCTTCATACAAATCGCTGAGGTTCTACAGATGTATTATAAAAACAGTAGATTATGAGTAGAAGTTCACCGTTCTCTCAACAGGACAATCTGGTAGCTTATCGGCAAATTTAAATCTTAAAATGTATTTTCATACTTTGTTGGTCTCAATGTAACGGAAAAGATGGTCTAATTGAAAATAGACAACCACTTTCCTCCTGGATTTTTGTTTGTTCTAGTGTTGATCCTCTTATTGGTGGAAAAAATAGTAGAAAAACGGTACAAGAATATAGCCGTCCACTTAAAAGGAAAAATGGCAGCTCTAGTAACTTTTCTAATAGGAGTAATGTTAGCTCTTTTGTACTACGCTAATTGAAGCTCTTTGTTCCTCTTTTAAGCATATATGCTCAAGTTAACTGAACCTGATTGCTAACAAGGTGTTAGAATCAAAGCAGAATTTCCTTAGCCATAGTAAGTGCAAGAACTGCCATCTTAGCGTATAGGTTGTTCTCTGCCTGCTCGTATATTATTGAGTTGGGTCCATCCATTACCTCGTCTGTAGCTTCTTCTCCTCTAAATACTGGCAGAACATGGGTGACGAAGGCTGGTTTTTCCATTAAATCATCTACATGATGTTGCTCAAGCCTCCAGTCCTTGTACTTTTTGTGAATCTCTACCTCCTTTTCTTGGCCAAATGCTGAGGCTCCAACCTTCTGAAGCTCCCAAGTAACCCAACTCCTCGGAAAAACGACGTTGGCTCCTCTCAGCCCTTCCTCAAAATCATGGACTATTTCAAAGGATCCTCCTGAATCTTCAGCGTTTCTCTTTGCCGTCTCAACAACTTCAGGATCTAAGTCAAATCCTGGCGGATGGGCCACGGTCACGTCCATCCCAAACCTGGTTGCAATTAGCAGCTCCGATTGGACGCTACAAAGACCCCTTAACCTGCTGGAATATGCCCAAGTTATGGTGTACTTCTTACCCTGAAGCCTGCCCAACTTCTCCTTAATTGTCATTATGTCCCCAAGGGCTTGGGTTGGGTGATATTTGTCATCCGCCATGTTGATAACCGGAACCTTAGCTACTTCAGCGAACAGCCTTGTTATCCTATGACCTTCACCATACTTGAAGTCTATGGCCTTGTCAAGAATTCTTATCCCGATTCCATCCCCATAAAGGTCGTACATCTTTGCTACGTCCTTAACAGCCTCTCCTGCCCTTATTCTTGTGGTAGTAACATCTATGTAAGGAGCGTGCCCTCCTAACATCTCCATTCCTGCCTCAAATGCCCCCCTGGTCCTTGTTGATGGTGCGTAGAATATCATGAAGAAGACTTTCCTATCCAAGATCCTTGGAGGTCTCTCTCCCCTTTGAATTATCCCTTTTATCTTTTCAGCTAGCTTTATCACCTCAACAAGCTCGTCAATGGTCCATTCTTGGGTTGTTATTAGGTCCTTTCCATATAATTCGCTCATAAAATCACCCTTACACCATTTCAGCCTGTAGCAACGGAAAATACTTTCGATATCTTAAATACTCTGGGATCCCAACAGTCCATTTTCATGAGCGCTTATTACTAAAGTATGGATGGACTTAGCAGCTTTTAATGTAGAACAGTTTTTCACAGCTATTTTTAAAGTACAAGTTGCTGGTTAAAACAGGAACATATCCTAGGACCCATTCTCTAATAAGACTTATGAGAGAGATTGATAGAACGACTGAAAAAGATCTATCTTCATTTATAGAAGATGAAATCATGTTCTTAACAAGGTTGGAGGACATCTATATAGCGGCAGGGTATCTTCCTAGAAGATACGAGAGAAAGGAAGTTGAAGAGTTAATAGCATTTGCAGATAGGTTTAAGGAGGTTTTAGAGTGTGTTTGAACAATACGTGAATTTTGGGAGGAAACGATAGAATACTTGAAAAGGTACGATGAGATAGCTCTAGCGATAAAATCTATGGTTAAGAAGAAGTTAAAAAAGCCAGAGTTTACGTATTTTGTTCTGTCCTAAAGGGAGAGATAACGGCTTCCAGCGACATCGATGTTCTGATTGTAGGCAATATTAGTAAGGAGGAGGCGGTTAAACTCAAGGTAGAAATCCTTAAGCATATAGGTCTGGACGTACCAGTTCAGATTCACGTAGCTTCGGAAGAGGAATTCAAAAACTGGTACGCGAGGTTCATCGATCGGATGAAGGAGGTATAGAGCAAATCATATTTTGTAAAAAGCTACAGCTCCTCATCTAAGAGAAGGTAAAGACGATATTTATGTATTTGGACTTTGAAATTATCCAGAAAATCCTTTATTTAGGAGCCAGAGGAGATAAAACGCGTTGCCAAGTCCAGGAATTAGATCAAGGGTAAAGCCTTCCCTTAGCTGACTCAGTCTCGTGTTGAAATCTTCTCTGAACTCAAAGGTTCTCTTGTCCATTTTCCCAACTATTCCTTCTATGTTTCGCAACCCTCTTCTCAAGGCTCGATTTTAACCTCTAATTACTAACTATGCTGATTTCAAGTTTTTGAGTACAAACTTTGCTCTTCGCGCAAAAGTTTGAACTACCTAGCTTAGGTTTAGGAAGAGCCGGGTAGATTCAAAGACTTAGCTCTAGCTTCTTCAAGTAGGAATCAACCGCTTCCACTTTTGGTTCAATTACTGGCGGTAGCCCTAAATGCTCTGATACAACATCGGGATCCTTAAGCCCGCTTCCAGTTATCTCAACTACCACTACGTCTCCGCCATCTACGGTTCCCTCATCGAGAAGCTTCATCAGTCCGGCTAAAGATGCTACGCCAGATGGTTCTGCGAAGATTCCTTCCTCCTTCGCCAACAGCTTCTGGGCCTCAAGTATCTGCTCGTCAGTTACAGAAACGGCAGATCCCCTTGACTCCCTTATGGCCCTTAGCGCTGCATCACCATCCCAAGGAAATGGATCTTCAAGTCCTGTAGCTATGGTTTCAGGCTTTCCCCAAGGCTCTATCTCAAATGGATCCTTTCTCTGTTCGTAAGCCCTAACTAAAGGGGCACAGCCAGCTGACTGAACCCCAACTACCTTTGGAACCGAGCCTATGAAATCCAAAGTTTTGAACTCCTTGAAGCCCTTCCAATTTCCAGCAAGAAGCCCTCCTCCTCCAACGGGTATGAACAGCCAGTCTGGAACTTCCCAGTTTAGCTGTTCGCATATCTCATATGCTATCGTCTTGTTTCCCTCGAACTGATATGGGTTGAATGGTCCAAAGCTCGGACAAGGATACCAGCCGTACTTCCTGCTAGTTTCAAGCATCATCCTAACGGTTGGATCCTCCTCTCCCTCCCATCTGAGCCTCACAACTTTAGCCCCGTAGAGCATGAGCTGGGCTATCTTTCCAGCTCCAGCAAAGTGAGGGACAAAGGCTACGCAATTTAGGTTTGCCTTCGCGCAAAAAGCCGCTAAAGCGGCTGCAGCATTCCCAGAAGAGGCAGTAACTGCAGTTTTAACTCCAAATTCTATTC
>JAVCBX010000024.1:0-6737 GCA_037917635.1 Thermoproteota archaeon
ATCTATTTTCCCACGAACTTCCCAGGGAGTTATTAAAAACTTCTCCATAGGAACTAAAAATTAGCCGGAGTTATTAAATTTAATGCCCAATGTGGAGGATGTCTAAAATTAAACTTGGATGCTTTAGGATGAGGAGTAAAGCCAAGGAAAGGAAATGCTTCTCCCTTAGGAGAGGGAATAACCATTTGCTATAGATTTCCATATCTCCATGCTCTCCAATAACCCCTGAAAATGCTTGGCTGGAGAACACCTTGCTCACGAGGAAAAGATCCTCATTATTGAGCTCTCTTAGAACTTGGGAAAGGAAATAACTCAGCTTTAGCTCCTTCCCTAGAGTTTTGTAGTAAACCTTATCGTAATTTTCCCTAAAGAACTTGGAGGTAAAGCATTGTTCCTCAAAGGCTTTTAGGATGCATTCAGCTCCAACCTTGGATCCTATTAATCCAGTTATAATCCCTCCTCCAGTGCTAGCCTTCGTTTGAGCTGCAGCATCCCCAACGAGGATAACTCTTTCCCCGCTCATTTTCTTGCAGAATAGCCTGGGTATGAATCCGAATTGATAATCAATTACCTTCCCTCCAGGTATTTCAAGTAGTTTAAACAGCTTTCTCAAAGCGATTTTTGATTTTTCAGAACTCATGACACCAACTCTACAAATCTCTCCCCCTTCAGAAACTATCCAAGAGAAGAAGTCAGAAATTCCTTTATCGAAAATGAGCTCCACCCTATTTGGCTGATGCTTCTTCATACGAATCCTAGCTTGAAACCCCTCTACAACCTCAATTTTTAACCCAAGAACTTTCCTCACTCGAGAAACAGCCCCATCAGCTCCAACCAACACAGTAGAAGCGATTTTCCTTTTTCCTGTGTGCACAATTAGCTTATTCCTCTTAACCTCGAAGTCTTCGAATCTCTCTCCAAGGAGGAAGGTAACCCCAGAGCTTTTTGCCAATTCAAATAAGAATTTGTCGAATTTGATCCTATCGATTACGAAAGCCCTTTCCTTACCCTTCACTAAGACCTTTTTATTTTTCGGAAAATTGAGTAGGGCTTCATCACATTTGTTTAGGATCAGTTTTCTTGGTAGCTTTATTATTTCATTTATCCTATCAGAAACGAGGCCGGCGCACTTTAGAGGTAGCCAAGGTTTTTTCTTCTTCTCCACAACGATGACTTTCATTCCTTCTTTGGCAAGGAGATAGGAAATGAAACAGCCAGAAGGGCCAGCGCCAATGACAGTTACCTCACTTTCCAAATCTCCTTTCCCTTTTCTCATAATCAATTATCGCTTTGAGCAATTCAACCTCATCAAATTCTGGCCAAAGCTTATCCGAAAAGTACAGTTCAGAGTATCCAATGTCGTAAAGGAGAAAAGAGGATATCCTCTTTTCTCCACCACTCCTTATTATCAGATCTGGAGGATCGAACCCTCTTGTGTAGAGATGATCTTTAACCACCTCTTCATTAATTTCCTCGGGCTTAAGTTCCTTGTTAAGCACTTTCCTAGCTATCTCCTTGCACGCGTTGCTTATTTCTTCTCTCCCATCGTAACAAATGCAGAAGTTCAGGAATCTTTCATTATAATTCCTAGTAGCTAATAGCAATTCTTCCATTACCTTCAGTAGATCTAGTGGGAGTAATTCTAACCTTCCAAAGAAGCTAACCCTTACTTTAAGCTGATGGATCAGTTTCTCCTTTTTCAATTTCTCAAATGAGTTCTTAAATAGCTTAAACAGGAATTTCCTTTCCTTTGCGGATCTCTTCAAAAAGTTATCCAAGGACATGGAGTAGATGGTTATAACCTTAATGCCTGGGAGGTTTTCAATTATAAATTTCAAAATCCTCTCGAAGACTTCCTTTCCCTTTAAATGTCCATATGATGGGGGCTTCCCTTTTTTCTTGGCCCATCTCCTATTCCCGTCTGGTATTATCCCTATGTGAGTTGGCAACTTTTCCATATCCGCTTGGCTGAGTAATTTTCTAACTTTTTTGCTCAATTTCATTTTTCAAGCTCCCCCATTAAGAGCTTTAAAACTTCGGTGCCCATTAGTGTGCCTAAGCTCCCTTTCATGCAACTTCTCTCTGAAAAGATATCAATCTCATCCTTTTTAACTTTACCTCCACAAATCAATATAGGCACTGGATCACTTGAGTGCTTCCTCAACTCACATGGAGTTGCATGATCTGCAGTCACACAGAGGATCGTATTTTTCAGATTAATGTTAGAGAATATCTCAGAAAAGAACTCCCCATCAATCTTTTCAATTATCTCTTTCTTCAAGTGACAATTCCCATCATGCCCTGGCTCATCAGGGCCCTTAATGTGGACAAAGAAACAGTCATATTCGTCAAAGAAATCGAAGAGCGCTTTGACTTTTCTTCGTAAATTGGTGTCGATGTCACCAGTTGCTTCTGGAATATCAACTACATTCATACCAACTAACCTACAGATACCCTTTTCCAAGGGTGACCCAGCGATACAGGTCCAAAACCTCTTATAGAGCTCGGGAAGCTTCCTAAGTTTGGGTAATCCCACTCCAGCCCCGCGAAGGAGGAGATAATTTGCTTCTGGTAGACCCCTAGCCCTTCTTTGAAGGTTTACTTTATGAAAGTTGAGGACGAGATGAGATTTCCTAACGAATTCATTAACTATCTTAGCGGTCCTCAACTCGTTTTCTCCAAGGATTAATGGTTTACAAAGTTTCGGTGGAACCCCCGGCTTCCCAGGATCTGTATCAGAAACATATTCTGAGAGCTCAAATTTATCGGAGTAAAAGATAACAACCCCCCTATGGCCAATTGTGCTCTTAAAAATAAAATTAACACCTTCCAATAGGACTTTCTCATTTATAGCCTCCTCCAACTCTTTCGTACCTTCCCTAATCCTACCAGCCCTCCTATCTACTATAATACCATTCCTGAAAGTAGCGAAATCCGTCCTAAATGCTAGCTCATCAGTAAGCTGAATACCAACTCCGAGTGCTTCTAGGGGTCCCCTCGAGACTTTAATCCTCAACACATCGTACCCAAGCAAGGATAGAATGCCAGTTTCACTGGTCGGTGGAATTGAAGGATCAACTACATTCACTAGTCCAACTTTACCGTTCTTCGCAAAGAAGTCTAGGAATGGAGTGGAAGCGGCTTCCAAGGGAGTTTTGCCAAAGAGTGACCTACATCTCCTATCTCCTAAGCCATCTACTACGACGAAAATGAGCTTCTTAGCCACCATATTCACCTACTATATCAATCTTAGCCCCACACTTCGGACACTTACCATTCGTTATCTTGTACTCCAATATTTGGAAACCATATCTCCTTATCAGGAGCTCACCACAACTATAGCAATAAGTGTTATCGTATTTGTGCCCTGGGACATTACCTATGTAAACATATTTTAAGCCGACATCCTTTGCTATTTTCCAAGCCTTTTCCAGAGTTTCTATAGGAGTCGGTGGAAGATCGAGCATTTTATAGGCCGGGAAGAACCTCGAGAAGTGTAAGGGAGTATGGTCGCCACAATTTTCCTTGACCCATTCACAGAGTTGCCTAATTTCTTCAGCTTTATCGTTTTTTGTAGGTATTATGAGATTGGTTATCTCTATCCATATTTTATTCCTTACGTAATTTTTAATCCCCTTAAGAACCCAATCTAGCTCTGCACCACAAATTTCTCTATAAAATTTCTCATTGAAACCTTTCAAATCTATATTCGCTGCATCCAAGTACTTGCTCAACAGATTTAGTGGCTCCTCTTCTATGCAACCATTCGTCACGTAAGTATTCAATAACCCTTTTTCCTTAGCTAATTTAGCCGTATCTAGCGAGTATTCATAGAATACAGTTGGCTCATTGTAAGTATAAGAGATACTCCTGCAATTGTTCCTTATGGCTTCAGCTACTGCTGCTTCTGGGGGGAAATTAATAGAAGGAAGATCCTCGAAATGAGCTTGACTCATCTCCCAATTTTGGCAATGTAAACAAGAGAAATTACAGCCTATTGTCCCGATTGAGAGGGCCTTCGAGCCTGGGAAGAAATGATAAAAGGGTTTTTTTTCGATAGGGTCTATATGCACAGCTACAGGTCTTCCATAGACTAAAGAGTAAAGCTTACCTCCGATGTTCTTCCTAGCTCTGCAAAATCCGACAGAACCTTCCTTTATTAAACAATGCCTAGGACATAAGTTACATTTTACTACTTTATCTATTCGCTCGTAGAACATAGCTTCCCTCATGTTATTTAATCTCTAGCCAAAGAATAAAAAAGTGTCGATATTTGGAAAAATTTAAAATAAGGGAGGAACTTATTTTTAGAGATGGGCTTATTCGATAAATTCAAGAAGAAAGGAGAGAAAATTAGTTTCCCTTCAGAAGAGAAAGTAGTTCCGGCCTTCCCCAGACCGCCAATAAAGCCAAAGGCCGAGGTACCGGAAATAACACCACCTAGACCAAGTGAACCTCCAGTACCAACTCCACCCTACCCCGGTAGAGAATTGCCAAAGCCAGAACCACTTCAACAACCAATCCCAAAACCAGCTGTTCCAGAGGTTAAGGCTCCAGAACTTCCAGCTATTCCACCACCTCCACCACTCCCCGAAATAAAACTACCCGAACTCCCTGAAATAGAGGAGAGGAGGGCGAGACCAGCAATTTACATCAAAGTCAGTAGGTATAGAGAGCTATTGGATTCGATGGAGAAGCTTAAGACTTCCTTGAAGGAGTTGAAAAGAGCGTTAGAAGAGTATAAATATGCAAAAGCTCAGGAAGAGGAAAAGCTTACAGCTTGCAATGAAACTGTGAGGAAAGTTGAAGAAATAGTTAAGTTCTTTGAAAAAACCTTCACCCAACCAGAGGAATAAATTAAAAACCTTTCTGTATTTTTCTAGTTAGGGCGCCGGTAGTCTAGCCTGGTTAGGACCTCGGCTTCCCAAGCCGATGACCCGGGTTCAAATCCCGGCCGGCGCATTTTAAGGAGTTTCCAAATGCGAAATCAATCTTACAAAAACATATTGCTATCATGATAATTAAAAATCTCTTCGCGAACTTATCCGAATATTTCTCTTTCTTCTTGTTAACATATTTATGAACTAAGTAAGAGGGGAAAAACCATATTGGAAACCAAGCCAGTATGGATGAGGCTATTAAAGGTGCTATTGCTTCTCCATTAATTTCTAAAGCATAGAACTTTTGAACCCATTCAGGTTTCATGAAGGTAAATTCGAGAAGTAATCCAACTACGAGAGAGAGGATGCCCATCTTCTTTGCATTACAATCACTGAAAAACAGTAGGATCGCTCCAACCAAGCTGAAAAGAGAATAAAAGAAAAATATGCCTGGATCCCATGGTTCAGGGATTTTTAATATAACTCTTCCCATCGTTTCAAGAATTAACGCATTTACACCTAAGGCCCAAAGTAAGAAAATTCCTAAAAATTTGGTGAATCTTCGAAGTTCCCTTCTCATAACCAACAACTCTTTTCGACCTGTAGTCTTAGATTGTCCCCCATTTATAAACTTAACTTTAACCCCAGTGCAAATTGAGGTTCTAAGTCGGATTTCCAATGTTGAATTTGGAAAAAAATATAACCGCAGTTCTTCTACTTAAAAGACATGGAAGGAAAGGTAGTGGAAAGTTACTCATTCGATTCAGACGGTATCCCGGTGAAGATAAACATAGTTGAAAGGAAAGGGGAGTTCGTACCCCTCTACCTAGTTGAGGTGCCTAGAGTAGATGAGAAGACGAGGGCTGTGATGGACGAAATTAAGGAAGAGTTGATAAGGAAAGTCCCGATAAGGACCTTCGAAGCAATAGATCAAACTAGGATGGAGTCGATAAGGAGGAATTTTTACTTTCTAGCTATGAACGCCGTTTCAAAGAGATTGAAGGTAAGTACTAGCAAGGTGAAAGCTCTAGCCGGATTTATAGTCCATGAGATGCTTGGACTTGGAGATGTGGAAATCCTACTTCAAGACGATTCCTTGGAGGAAGTTGTCATAAATTCCTCTAAAGAACCAGTTTGGGTTTACCACAGGAAATATGGATGGTTGAAAACGAATATTAGGCTCAAGTCGGAGCTTCAGATAGAGAACTATGCTAGCTCGATTGGGAGAAAGGTTGGGAGGCAAATAACGATCCTAAATCCATTGATGGACGCCCACCTCCTAACTGGGGATAGGGTAAACGCAACCCTCTTTCCTATATCTACGAATGGCAATACGATTACGATAAGGAAATTTAGGAGGAAACCGTGGACCATAACAGATTTGATTAACAATAAAACGATCAATTTTGAGGTAGCTGCTCTACTTTGGTTCGCCATTCATTACGAAGCTAGCATAATAGTTGCTGGGGGTACAGCAAGTGGAAAAACTACGATGTTGAATACGATAGCATGCTTCATCCCACCAAATCAAAGGATAATTTCAGTTGAGGAAACTAGGGAACTGAATTTACCAAGTTATTTGCATTGGGTCCCCTTAACTACTAGAGAACCAAATCCCGAAGGGAAAGGAGAGATCACTATGCTCGATTTACTCGTTAACTCGCTTAGAATGAGGCCAGATAGGATAATTGTTGGTGAAATAAGGAGAAAGGAGGAGGCAGAAGTCCTCTTCGAAGCTTTGCATACCGGCCACCCAGTTTACTCAACCTTACACGCCGAGACTAGCGAGCAAGCGATAACTAGGATGACTTCCCCACCAATTGAGATCCCTGCCCAGATGATAGCTTCGGTAGACGC
>JAVCBX010000020.1:0-8194 GCA_037917635.1 Thermoproteota archaeon
GTCCCTTGTTGACAGCGAAAAATGGGTTTTTCTCTTCAGAATCTTGCTCTCATCCCTGATACCAGCGGAAGCCGGGCTCATTTACCTCATCGTAAAGAGGTTTTCGATGAAAGAGTTGCAATTCTTTCGGCTTGGAGTTATCTTCCTATTTCATCAGGAATAAGGCATCTATTCCTAGTAGGAACATATGCCAACCTCGTTTGTGATGCTATTTGCCTTTTCTTGGTTTATTTGTTGCTTAAATCGAAGATTTCTTGGTGCATCCTCCTTGGAGCCTTGCTACCTTTCTCTCACATCTCTTCCTGGTATTTGCTATTTTTCCTTTTTCTTGTATCATTATGCGAGAGGAAACCCCTGTTCTCTCTCCCCTTGGCTGCTGCTACCTTTACAACTTTGCTTGTGCCTGGAGTGATATCAGCTCTAGTTTCTTATCTTAGAGGCGAAACCCTATCACTAAGCATATGTCCAAAAGAAGCTCTCTATTTCCTACTCTCTCTTCTGAAGAAGATAGAAATAGATTTGGGTCTGTGGGCGGCCGTCCCAATATCTGGCATCATCCTTCTGAGAGGAAAGATCGAAAAATGGCTTTTCCTTTACGCTTTAGGATATTTAATTCTTGCATACCTTTCGCACGCCATTATCTTTGCTGTAGGTTTTGATTTGAGATTCATCCTGCAGCTTTCTTTGCCTTTCTCAGTAATCTCTGGTCTTGCGCTTAGAAAGGTTGTTTCAGTCCTCCACATGCCTAATCTGCACGTCATAGGTGCAGCTGTATTTCTTGCGTGGTTCTTGACGAACCCAGTACCAAAACAAAATCAATGGATCATCTGGAACGATCTAGTAGAATTCAGAGATTTAGCATCTGGAAGGGAAGTAGTAGTGCTAGGAGGGGCAGGAATAACGAACTACTTGGAAGTTGTGGGATGCAAAGTTGTTGGAAAGGTAACTCAGCCTTGGAACGAGATGCTGAGGGAGAAGGAAAGGATAATTGCTGTGAGCCTGAGTATGCCTCCTGAATACAGGCTTAAGCCTCCCTGCTTCGTGGAGGCTTTTAGAACTTCAAGGCTGGTGGCATATCAGCCGTTAATTGGGTGTGAGCCGCCGGAGTTTGAAATCGTTTCAAGTCAGCTTAATCCCCCTAGAGTTAAACTGGTGTGTAAGAAGGGGTCATTATCAATGAAATTGGCGCTTGACCCCAAGAGTTGGGTCGTATACGTAGAAGGTTTGCCTTGTAAGATAATGAGAATCGGTTCAAGCTCCGATGATCCTGAGATAGAGGAAGGCGATGAGATTGTCCTAGAGTTTCATTGTCAAAGGTCAAGAGGGGTGCGGATCTCGTTGTATATGGACCAGGCAACAACCCAATTAATGGAAGTCTGGGCTTTGGGGGTTAAGAGGATTGGAGATGTTCCAAGAAATCTTAACTTAAAAACAGCCTCCTCTAAGCTGGAGGAGTGAGAAAATAAATAACTTTTCCCGTCATGTGAGCTAGATGGTCTCGAAATCGAGGAACGAGGCTGAAGCCTGGATAATATCCATAGGAAACGAGCTCTTAATGGGGAAGGTGACTAACACAAACTTCTCTTGGCTTGCAAAGCAACTCACATCGATGGGTTTTAGGGTTAGAAGGGAGATAACCGTTATGGACGACTTGAAGGAGATCTCATGGGCCTTCAGGCTCGCTCTTTCCTCGAAAGCAAGTCTGATCATATCGACGGGAGGGCTTGGCCCTACATATGATGATAAGACAAGTGAGGCGCTTGCTCTTGCCCTTGGAAGGGATTGGAAGGTTAATGAGAAGGCGCTTGAGATGATAAAGCAGAAGTACGAGTCATCAGGGATGGAGCTGACTGAGCACAGGATTAAGATGGCAAAGCTTCCAGAAGGGGCCATTCCACTGGAAAATCCGGTTGGAACGGCCCCTGGAATAATGATTAAAGAGAAGGGTAGCTTAATAGTATCACTTCCAGGAGTTCCTGAGGAGATGAAGGCTATCTTCAATGAGATAAGGAAAGAGCTTGGCTCTTTAGTTAAAGAAAAGGTTGCTGAGACCGAATTACTCATTTTAGGGGTTCCTGAATCATCTTTAGCTCCAATCTTGGAGGAGTTAATTGAAAGGTTCCCTGGCTTGTACGTTAAGAGCCATCCTAGAGGAAAGGAGTTAGGAAAGTCCTTGTTGATGATCCACATTTCAGCTAAAGCTACTTTAAAGGAAGAGGCGCTTTCAAAAATTAAACAAGCTGAAGAGCGATTATCATCGCTTGTTAAGGAGTTGGGCGGAGAGATCACAAAGGCTAGTTGAAGATGAGTTCAATCAGAATTAAAATCGGATCTCCTAAGAGCATGGTAGCTAAGTAGCCAGCAAGAATGAAGGGAAGCATTGGGATAGAGGGACAGATCCAAATCAGGGGTTCTTTAGTCTCAGGTATCTCATCCCTCGTCTCCGGAATTGAAAGCGCGGAAATGAGCTTGAATTTCTTCCTCGGAGGACTTCCTTTCTCTGCTATTGAGAAGTACTTGAAGCTTTCAGCTTTCTCAGGTTTTATTGCAATTGCTAGAAGACTTGCAAGGGCCTTCCTAGCTAGTGGTTCATCAAAACCATCGAATATCCTCTTTCCCTTTAGCAAAAGCTTGAAGTTCCAGGCAAAGAAGGAAAAGGGCACTACGAGAATGAAAAGGTTTGAGTACAGCATTGCGCAGAAAGAAGGCGGGAACATACACTTTCCGAGGGGATGGAAGGGCTGAAGTATTGCTAGGGTGATGAAGGCGAGTATATCTGCTTCTCCCATCAATTTCAGGCGCCAAGAAGCCAGAATAATTATTAAGAAGGGTATGGAAAACCTGAAGTAACGAATCGCATCCTGAAGGGAGGGGCTAGCACTTAACAAGGCAGTTGCATCCAACAGGCCGCCCATTAAGATGCCAACAGTCCAGACGAAGTCGCTAACCTCTCTCTCCTTGAGGTCTTGAAGTGCAGCGATTAATAAAATCAACACAGACGTTATAATTCTTGTCAGCTCAATTATAGGCATTTGAATTCAAAGAGAAGAGGAAAAAATTAAAGGTTCCAGTTAGTTAAGCTGCTCCTCATTCCTGCAAGCTTGAAATGGTTTATATGAGCTGAGCACTGGGCGGTGTTACTAGCCTGAAATAATTTGAAAAATTATTAGTTATAAGCTTTCGATCTATTTCATATTTCACGAATTTCAACGATATTTCATTATCATTTCATCCAATTTCAATTAGCAGTTATTTGCGAAATTTCAGAAGTATAAAAGCATTTTTATTCTCGCAGACCAAATCTTCTTTAGGTTAGGATGACCAGCCAGCATTCAACCGCCAAGAAGAGGGAAGGTATTTCCCAGGTGACAACGGCCATAGTACTAATGGTACTTGGAATAGCTCTGGCAGTCTTGGTCTATCAGATCGTTTTGGGGGCAACGAGCGGAAGCTACAGGAAGATGCAGGCAGGGACGCCTAAATCAAACATTCAAATCATGGCATTCGATCCTGGAAATTCCTCGACAGGAACTCCTGCTAAGGTTTACGTTAAGAACATGGGGCCCTCGGACATAGAGTACTCTGCACCAAGCGAGTGGCAGGTTTTCATAGATGAGCAGATGAAAACCATAGGTTCTCTTGATCCTGCTTCTGGGCCCCTTAAGGTCGGAGAAGCGATAAACATAACGCTTACTGAGTGGGTTAACGCGAACGTTTCTCACACGATCAAGGTGTTCGGTCCCCAAGCGACCATAGCGTATGCTGGGTGGTCTCCAGGAGGATAAAGTTGGTGAATGATAATGAGAGGTAGGAAAGGAGCTGGAACGATATTTATGGTAGGCTTTGTGGTTGCAGTGCTCATCATGACTCTAGTGGCCTACATAAGCCCCTCAGACATTAGAGTTGAGGAAGACGTCCATGAGGACTTCATAGATACCCTCGCATACATGACTAACGTGGTTAATACGGCTTCGAGCCTTCCAGGAGGAACGGATGTTCAGGCTGCCTTCATAGAAAGGCACTTCAAACACCTAAGCGAGGAGATGATGAGCAAACAGATAATGCTTGTTTATCGCAACATAACTGTCCCTCTTGCTGGCGGAAACGGGTATACGGTTATCGTAATATACACACTTTCTAGGGGGGACACGTACTTCACGGGCATGCTGGGCACGAACCTGACCGACCTCGAGTATAGGATAGGAAAGGCCTCTGGGGGAAGCGTTCCGCCTCCGTCACCAACGAATGGCTCAGGAGATGTGGCCACCTTTCGGCATTCTTCCAACAAGTGGGCCATAGCAAGGGGGTGGAAGATACTAATCATAGGGGAACATCCGAAAGGAAGTCGCATAATATTCCGAGCCCTGATCCTCAACTTCCAGAATTATGGGTACGACATCACCATTGATTTTGACACGAATGGAGAGATAATGTGGGGCCAGTACATATGCTTGGAGCCCTTCCAGATAAAAAGAATATTCGGCCCGTTCAGCTCACCAACTGTAACTATAGGAGGGACTCCTGGGTTAACCGGGACTGGAGGAATTGCTTACTATGAAAAACCCAAGTCTTCCTATGATGAAGACGAGGTGAGCATAGATCCTCAAGGCGTGTCCTTCTCAGGAGATACGGTAACCATATATTACACAGACGATCCCTATCAAGCATTCAGAATATCTCATGAGGGGTATGTGGCAGGAGTAGAGTACTTCGATCTTTGGCAAGATCTAGGGGGAGACCTGTTCGGAATTGACCACCAAAGCCTCCTTGCTGAGGCATAAGAAGGGGTGAAAAACTGAGAGGTTAGAGGGGGGCTAAGGGCAGTGAAGCAGATAATAGCTTTCATCGCTGCAACGCTGATACTATCCATCTACGGCTTTTACGGGATCTGGCAACTTAGAACTCTAGGAGCAAAGGTAAGTGAGGGAATTGAGCATAAAGCTGACGTAGTAACGAGGCAGCTCCTTGAAAATCCTGGAAATTGGAGTATTTCGCCCCCCTCGATCGGTTTAGCTTATTCTGAAGTAGGTAATTCGGGAAAGCTTATATATCCCTATGTTATAGATGTGAACAAGCTGAACATGCTCGTTTCACTTAACTACAGCACGATAAAGCAGGGACTTTCCCTGATAGATCAAGAAGTGAGGATACTATTCTACTTCTGCAATGAGACGTCCGAAACGTTCCCTGATGTGCCAAACCTGACAATCGGCTCTCCAGTCATTAAGGAAGTAAAGGCTGTAAGACACGCCTTGGCGCGTCTGACGAACGGAACGATATGTGAGGTGAGAGTGATAGTCTCAAGCGGTGGTTAATATGATAAGCGAGCCAATCGAGGTAATCTTGGCTGTGATCCTAGTAACTATTGCTATAGCGACAGCAATCACCTTTACAAAAGTCGTTACTAAGCAGGAAATAGCATCTGAGAGAATTTTAGCTAGAAGTATGGCAAACGTGATAGCTGACATGTACTCAAGGGACTTCGTCATGGAGGGAAACTTGACGCTTCAGGGATTCAAGAACAAGGTCGGAGAGCTATGCAACCTTGTCTGGAATAGGACTGGGGTGTGGTGTAATGTCAGCATGTATCTAGTCTTCCTCAACGGATCTGAGATAAAGTTTCACATAAACGGAACGAACGCGACGAGGCCAAGAGGAGATGCCGTCTTGGTTAACGTTCCGGTGATGCCTGGAACAGCTGATAGAAACGTAAGCTGGTACTGGATTCTCTACAGGGATGAGCCTATCCTTCAGGAGGATAGTCCCTCAGCTGGTCAGTGGCAATCTCAACCGATATTTTACATAGTTGCCTACACTAAGGACGGGCTTCCAGTTCAGGGAGGCCAAGCACAAGTTAGAATTCAGATAGGAAGTGACATTTGGCAGGAGTCAGCTCAGGTTATCAATGGAATATGCGAGATCCAGGTGACAATAGGGGGGGATTTGCCATCTCCTTGGTCCATGGATGTTAGAGTTTATTACACGGATCCTTACACGAAGCAAACTTCTTACATTGAGAAGACGGTGAGCTTTAACAAGGGAACCTTGAAAGGAAAGCAACAGATGCTACTCAACGAAAGCGGAGGAGAAGCATACCACTTTTACATAGGCGATACGATCTTCGCAAGCAATGGGGATACTATGAACCTGACAAGCATAAGGGAATCCATAGAATCCGTGAGCCTTCCCCTGACGCTTAACGACATAATATACGCTCAAGGTCCTTACAACGCAACTGTTTACAAGGCCTCAAGTCCAGGCGATAGGGCAAACATACCGTTCTTCATATTCCCCTATACGGTTAGGGTTGAGGTAGAGGCAGTTGCGCCCAGGGGATGAGCATGGAGGTTGTGGAATCTGTAGTTGCCCTCGTTCTTGCCACTGCAATAATAGTCGCTGGCCTAATGCTAATATACCCTTACATAAAGGGAAAGCAGGCTGAACAGAAACTGGAGATGGGTAAGGGGATAGCCTACTCCATAGCTAACGCGATTGAGGGCGTCGTAGCCTCTGGGGTTGGAGCCTCCTCAACCCTTTCGATCGTGCTGCCAGAGGATGTGGTTGTGGTTTACGGAAACAACTCGATAGATATAGTGGTGATGGGAGGACCCAAGTACGAGAGAGGAGTTACTCTATCTAACCTTTCTGTCACCTACATTACTCTAGAGCCATCGGTGGACAAGATAATTCTGTCAGTTCACCTGAAGGGAGGCTGGAACTTAAGTATGACCGGCCTGGCATCTTCCGGGAGACAGAACTACGTTTCGATTGATTACTACTTCTACAACACAACCTCCAGAATAGGGTACATTAGGGTAGAGTGGGGAGGTTGATGTTTTGAGGAGGGCCGTTATCTGGATAGCCCTCGCTTTAATAGGTCTTATCTTAGCTTCTTTCTTCCTTTTCCTTAGGCCCTATTTCTTCATGATGAGCTTGAGGAAGGAGGCCCAGATGATAGCCGAGGTAGTTGCTTCTGAAATAGCTTTTATGTCAAAGATGAGGGAAGGAGGCGCCATATCGGGCCAAAGGATAGTTAACATAGAGCTTGAGGGGGACAAGCTTGCTGAAATCATGGTGTACAACGAAAGCGTTGTGGTCAGGGTTGTGGCAGGAAATACTGCGGTAAAGGCAAATGCCAGTTTCTTCTCCTCAATTCCTGTTAAAGCCCCTCCAAAGCTATATCATGGCAAGATAATATTTCTTCTTTACTATAATGAGACCGCTGGGTCCTTCTACGTTATAGTTTCCAACCTGGTTGGAACCGAGAGTAAGGGATAAAAATTATTTCTAGTTTGAAATATTTTCAAAATATTAGGTAAAAAGAAAATCGCTCTAGATAGTTAATTTTAAAGTTTCGTAAATCTGCTAAAGGATTTCAAGGTATTTCATAGTTTTCCAGGGGTTTTCTAGGTAGGGTTTTTATAGTGACCACGCGCAATATACCATCGGACGAAGAAGTAAGGGTGGATGCGATGAGAGCTGGAATATCAAGGGTTGTTGTTGAGGTAATAATACTGGTCATCGGGGTTGCTCTGGCTCTGCTCATCTTCAGCCCTGTTGGGAGCTACATCTTTGGAGCTTTAGGAAGGGCATCTGCAGTCGGAGGGCAGACAACAATAAGTGTGCTTGCTGTTTCAGGCCTCGGCACTGGCACGATAGAGATCTATGTTAAGAACCTTGGTCCAAATGAGCTCGATCTTGGAGGAAATACTTCTGCTTGGCAAGTTTTCTTTGACAGTCAGGCTGAAACTGTAGACAAGTTAGAGGAGCAGAGAACTCCTGCTGATGGAAAGCTCTCAGTTGATGAGGTCGTTGTCCTTATCATAAGCAAACCTTTCAATGGAAGCTACTCAAACACTTCCTCCTATTCAATAATCGTTTATGGGCCTGGAGGAACTCAGACGGAGTACCTCTTCAGAGGAGGCTGACCCTCTCAGACGCATAGGTTAGGAAAGATCCACCTCTCCCTCTTTTTTCAACAGATTAATTTGGTATTTCTCTTAATTTTTAAAAATTAACCTATTTTTTAACTAATATTGATTCAATTTAAAGATAAAGATATATTGCTTTCTTTTTTATAAGAGTTATAATTCAATAGTTCTCTTTCATCGTATAGACAGGATTTTATTTGCCACAACGCCTCAATTTTACCTGAGTACTAGAGCTCGGAAAGTAGGTGCGCCCTCTCATGAGA
>JAVCBX010000019.1:0-7840 GCA_037917635.1 Thermoproteota archaeon
TTGCTCCTCCCTCATCTTCTTCAACTCATTGAGTATCTCATTGAACTTCCTGTCGTGCTGCTCCAGCCTTTCAAGCAAATCTCTGTATCCCAGAAGTCCAGCCACGGCAAGTCTGAACTCTCTGTCCTTTTCAAGCAGCGATAGAAACTTCTCTTTCGTGAGGGACATGTTTATCCTAAGCAATGAGATTGAAATCGCTATTAAAAGCTAACTTAAACCGATTGGCATTTGCCTTAGGCTTATAGTTTTCTCACATATGTAGGACATTGATAGGAAAGTGTACTCAGATAGCTGGGACGCTTTATCATCGACCTTCATTCTCAACAAAGAGGCAAGCATGATACCGCATATCTCAGCTTTTTCAATGAGCGTGCTTATCGTTGAATTTTTATGAAGCGTGGAAAAGGCTTCCTTCACTCGTTACATCGATAGTATAAATTAAATAACAGACTCCGGTTAAAACTCAGGAATGACGCTAACTCCAGAACTTTACGAAGTGATATCTAAGATAATCGAGGATAAGGTGAAAGAGATCAAAGTAAGAAGGGAAGCATTTGATAAACTCTCTTCACAGGTTTCTAGGCTCGCTGAGGCTCAGGCTAGGACTGAGGAAGCGCTTAAGAAATTGATAGAAAGGACTGATGGACTTGATGAGGCCCTTTCCAGACTCGCTGAGGCTCAGGCTAGGACTGAGGAGAGGGTATCTTCCCTTGAGGACGCAATTTCCAGACTCGCTGAGGCTCAGGCTAGGACTGAGGAGAGGGTATCTTCCCTTGAGGACGCAATTTCCAGACTCGCTGAGGCTCAGGCTAGGACTGAGGAGAGGGTAAATGAACTTGTCGTTACTATTCAATCCCTGGCAAGAAGCGTGGGTTCTCTAAGCGAAACAGTTGGCTTTGGGCTTGAAGACATAGCAAAAGTAGTTCTTCCTGGATGGCTTCATAGAAACGAAGGTATAATCGTTAAAGAACTGGAAAGAAGGTTTTTTGTTGCAGATGGGGAGGAAATAGAGGTTAATCTATACGGAGAAGGGATAAGGAACGGTAAAAAGGTTGTTGTGATCGGTGAGGTCAAGTCTAGAATATATGGAGATGATGTATGGGACTTCTACTCAAAGATAGAGAAGATAAAGCACTTGATCAAAGAAGACGTTTTTAGGGTAATGTTCGGGTACCTAATACATCCATCTGCTGAGGAAAGGGCCAAGAAGCTCGGAATTGCTGTAGTAGCCTCTTACATGAGGTAGATACTTTCCTAAAAACCCGATTTTATTGAGAAGGCAGCATTTTCATCTAAATTTTAGGCTTCCTCAAGGACATTTAAAATTGGAATGCAGGATTTACGGAAAATTAGTTAGAATGGATACATACCTTGGTGGGTGGGGGCTAACTGTCTTCTTGCCACAAACAGGACATCTCTCCAAGAAGGTGTACCTGTTACATTTGGGCTTTTTTCATCAGCTCTCTGGGACCATCCTCTCCAACTCCAAGCTTAGGTCCCATCTCTACACTTGACCGTCTGGAAAAGGATTGATGCTGCTTGGCTTAGTGGCTGGATCATTATTGCTTTGTCTGCATTATTCTTCTTTATGAAAATATTGAAGCCCGGCCAAGCAAAGAGAATCTGGAATTGATGAGAGAATAAGAAGCTTGAAAAGGCGTTAGTAGAAGTAAGAATAAGTGAAGAAACTTATTGGGAACTAAGAAAGAAGTACGAAGAGGAGAAGTAGCACCAATCTTCTTTCCCTTATTTCCACTTTCATGAACCAGAAACAACCCATTACCTCGCTGTCAATCCCTTCTCCATCCATGGAAGTCTCGGCAGAGCATGTTGAGTAGCGCGCGGCACGCCATAAGGACATAAGATCGCTTGGAATTGAATCAGCGCGCTAGTAGATGTATAATAGCTGCTTAAGATCCTCTTTTAAACGATTCACTATTAGAATCAAAATTCGACAGAGAGCAATAAATTATAAAGAACTTTGAAATCGTCTAAGGTTAGGTAGGGAGCTTGGAAGCTCGCCGCTTAAGAGTTTATGGAAAGGTTCAAAGGGTCGGATTTAGGAGGTATGCATTAGATCTAGCTCAGAATTTGGATCTAGTTGGGCACGTCAAAAACCTTCCTGATGGATCCGTCGAGATATTTGTTCAGGGCAAGAAAGAAGGGGTCTCAAAGTTTCTGGAAATGATAAAAGAACATCCACTTGCAAGAGTTAAAGAAGTTAGAGAGGAGAAGGTGCCCTTAAAGCCTGAGATCAAAGAGTTCAGGATTATTTATGGGGAGTTGGGAGATGAGCTTCAGGAAGGATTTGGAGCGATGCAGGCGGTCTTTTTAGAGTATTGGAAGGAGTTCAGGGATTACAGGGAGGAATTCAGGAGCTTCAGGGACGAGTTCAGGGATTACAGAAATGAGTTCAGGGATTACAGGGAGGAATTCAGGAGCTTCAGGGACGAGTTCAGGGATTACAGAAATGAGTTCAGGGATTACAGGGAGGAATTCAGGAGCTTCAGGGACGAGTTCAGGGATTTTGCTAAGAGGACGGATGAAAACTTCAAGTTGATCTTAGAGAAGTATGGAGAGATCTCTAAAAAGCTTACAATAATACTTGAGACCTTAATTAAAGAATCAAATGAGACTAGGAAGATGCTAAACGAGACCATGAAGGCACTAAAGGAGACTTTGGAAAGGCTACCTAAGCGAGCTACTTAACGACCAAAATCGAGGACATAAGCGTTTAGCTGAGGCCTTACGCCTTCGGACACATCTGCTGGTCAATGGGCTTACCATTCCTTCATCTCGTAAACGAAAATGTTTGCATCGGCTCAAGCTCGTTCTAACCTTCTAATTGATACGTACCTGGGAGGATGGGGGCTGGCTGTTTTCTCCCCGCAAATGGGACATTTATCTGAAAAAGTATATCTTCCACACTTCTTACACTTTCTCATGATTTCTTTGGGGCCATCCTTCTCTTGTAGCTCTTCTCCCAAGCCACCTCACCAATCCCTCCCTGTTTCCTTATGGATTTCAGTATGGCCTCTACTATTGCGCTTGAAGCCCTTCTTACCGCTCTAGGATCTTGAGATTGCACCCTTATCACGTATCTAGGCGATCCAGCAGTATATATATCGACGCTTATGCCATTTTCAGAAGAAGCTGTTTTTAGTCCCTCTAAAAGAGCCCTTCTGACTACTTCGACTCCATTTGGAGCGAATGAGGCCAGCTTCATTCCAATCACCTTGAGATAAATGGGTGCAGTTATGTGATGTCTAGCCTCTTCTAGGAGGGCCTTGGCAAACTCCCTATCAAGACCAGCGTTCTCTAACACCTCTTGTCCCTTCCTCATGGCTTCCATTAGCGCCTCCATAGGGCTGTCATAGTACCTAGAGAGCTTGTTCCACGCATCAACACTCGCTTCATCTGCTTCTTCGATTCCAAGTCGCTTAGCTGCCATCCTTATAAGAGAGATTACTCTCCTCTTCTCCTTCCAAGCTGCAAGTTTCTTCCTTGCCTGTTCCTTCGAGACGTACCTCAAAGATATGTCTACGAGACCCTTTTCCCTATCAGCTCTTATTACGCGACCAACAACCCTTTCTCCTTCTTTGACAAAGTCCCTAATGTCCCTAACCCTTCCAGAAGCTATGTGAGACCTGGGGACATAAGCTTCAAGCCTCTCATATTCCTCAAGGTCAACTATGACTCCATGATCCTCTATTGTCCTAACTATCCCTATTACAAGCTCTCCAACCGTTGGAAAAAGTTTTCTGGGCATCTTTCTCACTCTTCCTTCCCATAAACGGCCATAACTGGGGCAATTATCTTTGCCTTCCCTCCTCGTGGCTCAGCAAGAACCTCATCGCATATTAGGCACTTCACAACCCTGGAAGCGTGGGAAAAGATCACTTGTTCGTTTCCGCAGCTGGGACACCTCACCATTACGAAGTATGACCTTCTTGACATCTGCTCACCTCTTTATCTCAACCTTTAGCATTCTTCCAAGACTTCTAAGGCTCTTCCTACCGCAAACGGTGCACTCAAGCACCAAAACTATCTTCTTCTTCGTCTTGGCCTTCCTCCTCAGCTTCCCCCTCGGCTCACCCCCATATCCTTTCCTCTTCCTTTCAAGCTGTCTTATCCCCCAAGATAGCTTTCTAGCCTTTCCAGGTTTGTAAAGACTGACTTTGTGCTCCCTATGCTTGTTGCACCTGGGACAGTAAGTTTTAATCACGCTCGGTACCTTCATTCTCCGACAACACCTCCACAAGCCCCCTCCTTTCAAGGATCCTCGCGTTCTCCTCGGGGATGTGCGCAACATCCCCCTCTGAGAAGGGACCGTAAACTGCTAGATCTACTCCCACAAAAGCGGGAACTTGGCTTTTAAAGGTTACCAAAACCATGGGGATTCCCTTCACTTGCTCTTTTCTTTCAGCCCTAAGGACCTCAACCTCTTCTACTCCAAGCGTCGATCTTAAGAACATTAGCTCCTCCTCAACGTTCTCAGGATATTTTTCCGACGCTAGCATGGCCGCAACTTTGACTGCCCTCATCCTGAGAAGGGATGAAAGCATGGCCTCGCAGAGTTCTGCCTGTCTCTCAAGAACCCTTCTAACTATTGCATTAGAGCTCATGGCCTCTTTCTTCAGCTTTTCTATCCAATTCCTCATTTCTTGGTAAAAGCCCGGCTCTAAAGGTTGAAGCTTCTCGCTTGCCCTTTCCCTAAGCCAAGCCTTCTCTAACTTATCGTACATGGATTCCTCGCTCAAATTAAGATCCCTCTTCCCTTAAGGACGATAAAAGCGGCTGCCTCAATTGGTAAACTTAAATCAAGGCCCTCCTCAAAGGGACCAAATCTCTTCCCTCCGAGTTCGAACTCCGGAACCGGCTCAACAACTCTTATCTTCAAGCTCCCCCCCTTCAGCCCAACGGCCATTTTCAAGGGGTCGAAGAACTCGAGTTCTGGAGGCGTTAGGGTAACTGCTCTTAGGCCGCTCTTTCCATGAAGGCTGTTTGGTATCCTAGTGAACCTGTGAGGATCGGAAGTAACGTCTAGGTCCATCTTTATTCCCATTCCATCCTTCATCTCCAACACTAATTTTCTGAGAGTTCTTATCGCCTTCAAACCTATGTTGGATAGCTTCTTTCCCCTTAAAATAGCATCCATCAGGCCGGGTATGGATCTTATGTAACTTACTTCCCTCTTTTTAACCCAGTCTGGGGCTCTTCCTTCCAAAATAGAAAGGAGTAGACGTGAAAACCTACCTCTCCACCCTCCTTCATTCACATTTGGAAGAGAGATACCGTCCTCAGACTCTACAAAAGCATCTGGCTCGATTCCAAAACCAGAAAGGAGATCCGCCACTTCCCTTCTTCCCTTTTTGTCTAGCAACATCGCCTTCTCTTCCCTTACTCTCAGGTGATAACCACGATTTCCGGTGTATGCTATCAACACGTGCTCTTTCCCTATCCCTAGGTCAGATGAAAGGAGATCCATCAGCATGAAAGCTTGTCTCTTTGCTTCCTCAAGGCACGAAGGACAAATCCATTTGTAGTGCTTGATCCTATTCGATCCGCATTCAGGGCACTTCTCAGGAGGAGGCCAGTCTCCTATGAGCCTGCAAGATTCACACCTCCAGTGATCATGCTCTTTCCTGCAGGAAACTTTGAGGAGATCGGTATCTATATCAAAAAGCAGTTCAGCAGAAACAAGCCCCTTCAAGCCCATCTCTTTAGCTGAAGGATCCTTGTAAATGGCTACAGAGTAATAGGAGTGCATCGGAACTTCGCTTTCAAGCCTGTACCTGAGCTCTTCAGCGCTTCCAATTCTCATATGCCTCTTCACGGTCCCATCAAAATCTATGAACATGAACTCCCTTTTTTCAATGTCTGACACAAATGTGAGGGATGAGTAAGTTCTGTAGTAATTTCTGAAGGCTTCCTTTATTGGAGCTAAGCCCATTTCTTCTTCCTCCCATAACTAAGGGGGTTGTTTATCCCACACTCCTCGACGCATATGCCTAGTGACTTCAGCTTTGAGCAACTGGGAGGAAGGTATCCCTTCCTTGCGATCTGATTAACTTGATACTCAGCCACTTTCTCCTTGAAGTCCGGCATGGACCTAAAGACGTCCACCACCCCACCCTTATCCCAGCCAATCTTTAGCAAGTAAGCTGCTAAGGCAAATCTAGCTGCGTGAGGAAGGTTTTCTCCCTCTGAGGTCCTTCTTAAGAGCTCTTCCATGCAAGGAGCCATCTTTCCGATAATTTTTCTTTTAGGAATCTCCTTCTTCCTTATTTCCAATAGATCTCGAACCGTTTCAGCTAAATCTTCAAGAGGTTTTGGAAGATCTCCTTTAAAGCCAGATGACTTCAAGATTCTTGCCCTAAGGGCCTCAGCTAGCAGTCTCCTGAATTCTCTCTCGCATAGAATTACCCTGCCTCCTCTCAAGTCTCTATTGGCAAGGCGCCACTTCTTTCCCCCAATTCCGCTTGAAAGTTCCAGGTATTTGTGATAAGGAACTGCTAAAAATCCACCTTCAAGGAGCTTTGCTCCTATCTTAAAGCTCTCCTCAGCAAGTTTTATTAGATTTTGAGGACTTTCACCCTCCGAAAGCCTGAAGAACCTCTTGGCTTCGTGCTCAGCAAATCTGGTCCTTAGAAACCCGTCTCCTATCCTCTCAACTATTATTCTAGATATTAAGAACGAGTATACATCGTTCATAGGCCTTACTTCGTCTATTGAAAGGTCCAGTTCCCCGTTTATCGATGAAAAAAGCCTTTTTAAGGCCTTTTCCCTTGCCCGCTTCAGATCCGGATGATATGCAAGGTCCTCTAAGTTGTATCCCTCCTGTTCCACTAATTCAGCAGCTTCCTTAGAAAAAGGGTATTTAGAGATGTCCATGTCCCCTAAACCGACAGATGGGCCAAGTAATAAGTTATACTAGCCCCCTCATAACCTAGGGAGTATCTCATCCTCATTGGCGTATTTGTAGAGATCTCTATGCTCATGTCTTGGGCTATAGTGGCTGGTTTTGCCATTCTTTCCAAGTAAGCGAGGCTGTAGGTGCTCTTAGATGGTTCATCTGCCCATATATCGAGCAATATGGGATCGTCCCTAGAAATCTCTATCAGACTCTCCGTCCCCCTTCCAGCAGTCTTTAGTCGCAAGGCTTCGCTTGTTATCTCTATTTCAACCTCATTTCCAACTAGTTCGAGGTCTTTTATCATTGAGGGGAATCCCTTGCACTCTATCCTGGCTCCAGCCTTGAAGTCCACCTTCAATTCTCTCATTTTAAAAGGCTCTCCTGAAAGAAGTGGAAGCACAAATCTCCTGGTGTACTTCCCCCTTATCTCAACAGTAATTGTGTTCCCATCAAATATGAGAGCCACTGTTTCGGTGGCCTTTGCCCTCTTTAGCACCCTTATCAATTCGGTGAAGTTTATGCCCACATATCTCTCCTCCTCTACCTCAAACTCTGAGAAGAAAGGCTTAGGAAGCACCAATTGTACCATGGCTGTCTTAGCTGGTTCAAGGGCTGAGAGGCTGAGTCCGGATTCAGGATCTATTCTTATGGTTGCTTCCTCCACCAGAAGCTCTACTGCAACCATCGAGCCCGTAAAAGCCTTTGTCTCATCTACCACTAACTTGGCTGACATCTTTAATCCTCCTCCAACCTTTCTATTAATTCTTCCAACTCTTCCTCAAGCTCAATTGTCCTTCTCAACAACCTTAAATCTATGCCCTCTATGTCTGCGATTGCATTTGCCTGCAACTCCTTAAGCTCTCCTCCTGCTGAGAGAACGTTTCCTACAACTAAGATTACTGAGGAAACGTCAAGAGGTTTCAA
>JAVCBX010000021.1:0-8540 GCA_037917635.1 Thermoproteota archaeon
GGTTAAAGCACCTCCCCATCGTTATTCCCCTCTCTCCAACCTTCATGAGCTCCCAGAGGCTCATGTTCCAGCCTGTAGCGGCGTTTACAGCATCTCTAACGTCAAAAGCTGTAAACACACCGCAAGGATGAGGCTCAACGGTGAAAATGCACGTGCAGAGGCAATTCATCAGGCTCCACCAGCTTTGGAGGTAGACGAATGCCCTCACCTTCTCAGGCCCTAGGCTGAACCTGCTAATTGGCTCCAATATTCCGAAGGCCTTCAGGGCATTTGAAGCGGATTCAAGAATCGTGTCGTGGGCTGCCTGAAGGTGATCAGCCCCCGTTGGGGAGACAGCATATCCTAAGCCGACTGCTGCCTTTCCTCTCGGCTCGTGCATGGGAACCTCCTTCCCCTTGACTTGCATCGCAACCCTCTCAGATCCCTTCCCTATCCTTCTTGCTGCTCGCATAACTCCCTCAGCCAGAACGTCACCTATCCCTTTTCGCTCCGCTATCATCTCTATCAACCTTATCAAGGCCTCTCCGTTTCCAAAGCTAAGATCTAGTCCGTCAGCATCTTCCTTGCTTATTATGCCCCGCTCATAACACTCCATTGCGAATGCAGCAACAACTCCGGTGCTTATCGTGTCAAGGGAGTGGACGTTGCAGAGCTGATTTGCCAATGCAATGACGTCTAGGTCATCTATCCCGCAGAGGGATCCGAAGGAAGCAATTGTCTCGTATTCAGGCCCTCCGTAGTATGGATCCGTTTTGTAAGGATCCCTTGCAACCACAACCCTCTTGCAAAGAACAGGGCAAGCGTAACATCCCTTCCTGTCAACGAGGATGGTTTCCTTCATCCTCTCCCCCGATATCCTCTCAGCTCCCTCGAAAACCCCTTCCCTGAAGTTCCTAGTGGGCAGCATTCCTGTTTCGTTTAGGGGCATCACTATTCCAGCAGTTCCATAAGCTGATCTAGCAACGTTGCTAGGGTTATCCTTCCTCAGCTCGTTGAACTTCCTTGCAAGCTCCCTCAGCCTATCGGGGTCCTTGAGCTCTGGCATCATGCTTCCCCTCACAGCAACGGCCTTTAGCCCCTTCGAGCCCATCACTGCCCCCATTCCTCCCCTTCCGTTCGCGTACTTGCCATCGCTTATGACGCAGGCGAACCTTACCAGGTTCTCACCTCCAATTCCTATGGATGCAACCCTTATTCCCTTGTCCTTGAGCTCCCTCCTAATCGATTCCTCCGTTTCCTTCGTCGTCCTCCCCCAGAGGTGCCTTGCCTCCCTTATCTCTGCCTCACCATCCTGAACCCAAAGGTAAACTGGGCTCTCAGCCCTTCCCTCAAAAACTACTGCGTCAAAGCCCGAGAACTTCAGCTCTGGTCCGAAGAACCCCCCTGCCTCTGCTTCACCATAAGTGTTCGTTAGGGGGGACTTTGAGGCAACTAGAAACCTGTTAGCACCGGGAATTGGGGCCCCAGTAATTACGCTGACCGAAAATATTAGCCTGTTCTTCTCATCGAAAGGATCCGTTTTTGGCGGGACTTCCTTGAGCAGGTAGTAGAGGGCTATGCCCCTTCCTCCCAAGTACCTCCTGTAAAAGTTCTCGTCTTTCTCCTCAACCCTAGTTTCCCCCGTTGATAGGTTAACCCTGAGGATTTTACCGGCAAATCCGTACATAGAACCGCCTTCTCTCCTCAAGAACCTGAGGTGGGAAAGTTGTTTTTCCTAATAAGTGCTCCCAGAACACAGGGCTAAGTTATATTAGGTGTAGAGACATAATGAGGGGGATTGAGGGGAAGGGTTGGTTTCACCCCAATCGTTTACGACGAGGAGTTCTCTTGTTTCCTAAAGCTTGAGTGCAAGAACCCCTCGGGAAGCCACAAGGATAGGGAAACCCTTTACCTTCTCGATAAGTACGGCTGGGACAAGGGCTACATAATAATATCAAGCGGAAACGCTGGGATCTCCCTTGCTTACTGGATGAGGGAGAAGGCGGTAGTTCTGGTTCCCGAGATAACACCTAAGGAGAAGGTTGAAGAGATAAGGAGGTTTGGAGCCAGGGTGATTGTTAAGGGCAGGTACTATCACGAATCCTACAAGCTAGTTGATGAGATTGCGAAGGAGCTTGGCTTGATTAACATCTCCCCGGGCTTCGTGGATAGGTGGAGGGGAGACGTGAGTATAAGCTACGAATTAAGGGATATAAGGCCAGATTACGTTTTTGTACCTTCTGCAAATCACACCCTTGCCCTAGGAATTGCTTACGGCTTTAGCGAGATGAAAAACAAGGGAATCATCGATGAGGTTCCCACCGTGGTTTCCTGCGTCCTGCCAAACCACCCTTTCGTGAAGCTCAGGGAGGACATAGAAGAGGAGCACAAGAGGACATTCAACTCAATATACACCTTTGGCTCGAACGGTAAGAATATCAGGAGGGAGTTCCTGAGTTTCCCCTTCACGAAAGTCGATTCTACGGTCGAACTGGATAGGGTGAAGGGGCTTTGCAGAAGGTACCCCGAGTTTGACCCAGCCGTTTCCCTAGCCCTATACGTATCGAAGGGCTACAAGGGCAGAAAGGTGGTAATAGCTACTGGTATAAGGAGGTGATTAGGAAGGATTAGCTAATTGCCGAGAAGATGGAGAAACTTAGACCTGAGATTGCACTGGCTTTTACTATCTCTTTAGGTTTGTTCACAACGAATGCAGAAATTTACTTTTTCCCTTAAAGTTAAGGAGATTTAGGTGAAATGAAGAAGACAGCTTTTGTCCCATTGTAGGCCTTTGACTGGACTATAAATTCTCATCATCGTTAAGGACGGCTCAACCAAAGAGATTACTGCTATCAAGTATGAACTCACAATAAGGGTCTCCTTTGGCTATACATTTAGATTCCTCGCACGTAAACTTGACGTGAAAGACCTCCTCCAGCACTCCAACCAAGTAACCGGCCAAAAAATCACAAACAGGCCTATCAGAACATCCATATTCCTCAGCTATGAAAGATTGCTCTATCCTAATGTATCCTATGAGCTTTTCAGGATCCACATTGATTTCTTTCACCTTAAACCAGCCCGTTCCCTCAGAAGTATAGAGCCTGCTCCATCTATTGAGGAAGTCCATCCCTCCCTCCTTCCATAGTTTGAGTAAGAATTTAGAATCAGATCTTCCTGCCATCATTCCTATACCTTGATTAAGGGCGAAGAAAGGGTTTTTGGAGTAGATAGGGATAGCATAAGGGAATGGCACAGGCACGAGCTTGGAAGGCCAAAAAACACGTTCCTTGCAAGCCTGCTAGGTTCAAGGAGTTCCTTGAAGAGATTTCTGAGAAATTAGACGTCATACTAAGCCTGTAAATGGTTAAATTCTGTTATAGCATTTTAGCCGTACGGCTAGCGAACTTAAGTTCATGGGGATTAGGAAGGTCTTCGAACGTGGTCCTAGCCTAGCTGTAGTAATACCCCTCTGAGGTCGTGAAGTTCCTGGAAATCAAGAAAGGGGATGGTGTGGCGTTTATGTTGGACAAGAAAATGGGAGTGGCTTTAATCGTCCATTTCCTTCTCCATTATGACATCGTATCCGTGGTCTCCACACCTTTAGCTAGCGCGACAAGTTGAGATGATTCTCCTCATAACCTTCGAGGACAAGGTTGAGAAGGCAAAAGAATTTGGCACCTCACCTCAAAGATGTTCCTTACGTAGCTTTAGCTCCCAAGCTCGGTGCAAGATACTTTCCAGAATAAAGGTCTGACCTCATTGACTGATTAAAGGATCATTTCCGTAAACCGTTTCCCTATGCTCGACTACCAAGGCTTCTACGTAGCAATGCTTAGCTCTGTATATGATCCTGTATTTTCCTACCTGTAACTCCTCAGACGTTTTAGCCTGCCCTTTAGAAGCTTTCCGAGGAAAGGTTCCTTAGATAGATCCGAAAGGGCTTTCTCAACCCTTCTCCTTTCTGATGAATCCAACTTCCTCAGACCCCTCTTGAAGGAGGAGCGCCTGCTTACCTGGCAGGGCAATACTACTCACTCAAATAATCCCTTATTGCCTCGAAGTACTCGTCAGTTATCAGGGTGTTGACGGTGTCTATGTAAGCGTCGACCTCCCTCCCATAGCTCTTGGACCACTCAACTAGGAGCTTAAGGGTGTCGGTATTATATCTTTCTACTCTTCCTGAGAGAACAGAAATGCATGCCGTTGAAGCGTAGAGAAGGCAAACTAGGTGCTGGATCAGCCCTTCGAATTCCTTTCTCGCTCTCGTCGATATCAGCATGAGAAGGTCTTCAATCTCCATCTCGCTAAGCTTCCCCATTATCCACAGATCGTACTCGAAGATCATGGCCAAGGGATGCTCTAAGTCCAGCAAAAAGCTGCCCAAGCTCAGGCTTCTCTCGTGTAAGATCTCCATTATCATCGCGTACAAGCTCCTCCGCAAGTTCATCGCTTACGAATGTAGGTTTAACGTCCGTGTCGTACATCGCAACGATTTCTTTACACTTATCCTGGACTCAAGCCTCACAAGGTGCGGAAGGTATAATTTCCAATGTGAGTAGAAGGGAGCTGTTTGTAGCTATGGTGCAAAATGATAATAGGAAAACAGCCGAATTAGAAGCCATTTAAAAGCTTTTCAGCATAACTGATAATAGAAGCTTAAGGCTTTTTATCTTTTTAAAATGCAATTTGGTAGTTTAGCTTCCTTTTAGGATCCTTTTTACCTCTTCTTCGAAGACCTTATCAAATTCCTTTAACAGATCTTCATCTATATCTCTCTCTAGGGGCTTTTTCTTGGCTTTTTCAAGCAGTTTAGAGGCCATCTCTCTGGCCCTAGTTCTGGTATCCTTAGCACCATCTTTCTCCCATTCACCTCTAAGTCTCCTATCACTTAGCTTTGGAAGGTAAAACTCTGTTTTAACGTGCTTTAAAGTGTGTTTCTGCGTGAGATAGTGGCCAGCAGGTCCTACCCTCTCTATTACATCCAACGCTATGGTCTCATCGTTGACCTCTATTCGATGAATTTGGCCTCAAAACTTCTGCAAACTCCCGAAATTCTAGCTATTCAAGAACCCTTAATTTTAATAGGATCCTCTTCTCTTATTCCTCATTAAGGGGTGATCACTCATTCTCGGTTTTTGGGAGATTATGGCAATTTTGGCCATAGCTTTACTCATATTTGGACCTAAGAAACTTCCTGAACTGGCAAGGGGATTGGGCCAGGCCGTAAGGGAGTACAGAAAGGCGAGCTCGGGCTGGTTTGAGGAGGAGGAGAGGAAGAAAAAGAAGGAAGAGGAGGCTCTGCTTGAAACTGCGAAGCGCCTTGGGATAGATACAGAGGGAAAGACCATGGAGGAGATTGCAGAGGAAATATTAAGAGTAACAAAGGAGAAAGAAACAGAATAGAGCTGGGTAAGGTCTAAATGAAGCAAGAAGAGGAGGAAAAGCCGATTAAGGAGCACATTATCGAGCTCTTGGAAAGAGCTAGAAGAATCCTTTATTCCATCGTAATTTCAGCCCTTTTATTGTCTATATTGCCTACAAACATAAAGGACCTCTCATTTTCAAGCTTCAGGCCCTTGATCTCCCTGGTTATGGAGAAGATGGAGCAAGACCTTCTTCCAGAGGGAGTAAGCCTCATAGCACACAGCTGGATAGAGGTTCTAACCGTTTACATAGCGATTGCCATAATGATTGGGGTGCTCGTTTCCTCACCCCTTATAGCATATGAGATTTACATGTACGTCAACCCAGCCCTGTTTCCCCATGAAAGAAGGTATTTAATCAGGTTTTCCGCTGCCTTTCTAGCCCTCTCATTCTTCGGAGGAGTCTACGCTTACAAAGTTCTTCTGCCAATCACCTTCCTGATCCTGCACAAGCTTTCCTCTTGGACCGGTGCCCTCCCATTCTACTCGTTGAAGAGCTTCTACTACTTCGTGGTGCTATCCATTCTTGGATCTGCCATCTTCTTCACATTGCCCATATTTTTGACCTTCCTCGTGAAATATGGCATATTAGAGGTCGATACTCTAAAGAGAAATAGATCTAGGGTGTTCCTAGCCATCTTAATCCTGACAGCGATAATAACACCAGATCCCACGCCTCTAACCATGATGCTGCTATCGATTCCATTCATTTTACTTTATGAACTGTCAATAATTGCCTCATCTAGGGTAGAAAGGAGAGAAAGATGAGAAAAAGGATTGATCTTGCTTAAAGCGGAAGAAGTCGAGTCAACGGATAAGAGAAATGTTGCTGGCTTATTCCTAACTAGGTTCCTCAGATCTTGCTCCATGAACCTTCAAAGATCAGTTTTTGATGACCTTCGCCTCTTCCATAGGAGCTGACAGCGAGAAGATGGGCATGATTCAATCCATTTCAAGCCTAGTTGCCGCTAGTATGGTCAAAGAGCCAGATCAGATTAAGCAGAGGGTGGCTCTTAACGCGTGCTAAAGGATTAGCTCTTGAGGTTTGAAGGGAGAGAGCCATATGTCCTCCCTAGCTTGAGCAGCTTAGCTATGTTAGCATTCGGGTCTATCCTCGGGATTATCTTGCCCGTTGAAGAGGTGAAAGGCGTGGTCACTCCAGGTCCGTGACCGGAGATCACGCAGTTGCTGTGGACCACTATACCTATGGAGATCGCCCCTCCTTGTATATCCTTCTATAAGAGTGATCCGCATTTATTATAGCAAGTCTCCAAGCCTGAGGTCATCAAGCCCGTACTTCCTCCTAACCCTCTCATCGAAGAGCTGGATGTCATAGTCTCCAGAGTAGACCTGACCCGCCCCTAGGCCTGATCCCATGATGGATGCAGGGATCTCAAGCTTATCTCCAAGCGCTCTAATTGGTATAGCGTGCAGGAATTTTGGATCCATGTTCATCACCTCGACCTCGGGAAGTCGAGCAGCTTCAGGCCGACACCATAGGCCTTCACTAGCACCTTGTCCCCTATCATCAGCCTCTCCATCACCTCAGGGGGAAGTCAACCAGAACGTGCTCTATCCCACTGTGCTTACCAACTACCACCCCTTTCTCTCCTTTAGCATCTCCAGAAGCAACAACATCCTCATTTCCAACGCATGAAATGATGTTTAAGGCCCTGTTCGCTGCTTGGGTGAAGTGCTCATCCTTCTCCTTGTTCCTTATGCTAACCCCTGACCCAACGTGATCAGCCTCCCAGCCGCAGGCAGGGCCGCCCACCCTAACGTTGTAGGTGATTCTACCCACTCCAGGGAGACGACAGGACGTCCGTCTGCTGTTATCTTGTATGGAGATCTCCCAAATACCGGGCTAGAAACCTCCCATAAACTGAGATCTTGACCAACCTGTCCTCGTTCGTCCTCAACATACTCTTAATTGAGGATGTCAATTCATAAAAGTTGAGAGAGCCCCATCAGCACGGCTTCAATGCATTACATTTAAGTCTAATAGGCCCTTGCAAAGTAAACGACTTCTTTTGCCTCCCCACCGCAGTAAATGCAGTTAGAGAAGGGCTCTTCCCTCTCAAAGGATATGAGCCTTATCGTGGCACCTGTCTCCTCCTTTATCCTCTCCTCGCACTCGGGGCTGGTGCACCAGCAGGCCTTTATGAACCCTCCCTTGGTTTTAAGGACCTCCTTGAACTCCTCGTAGCTCTCAACCTTGGTTATGTGCTCCTCCAAGTACTTCTTAGCCCTTTGAAACAGGTTTTTCTGAATCTCATCCAGCAAGCGCTTCACCTCCTCTATCAGCCTTTCCTCCTTTACGGCAACCCTTTCGAAGGTGTCCCTTCTTGCAAGGGTTAGCTCTCCCCTCTCAACCTCCTTCGGACCTATCTCCACCCTTAAGGGCACACCCTTTAGCTCCCAGTGATTGAACTTCCAGCCAGGCGTATATTCCCTCCTCTCATCTAGGAAGACGCTTATTCCAGCTTTTTCAAGCCTTTTCAGGATTTCTCTAGATTTCTCAAGGATCCTCTCCACCTCAGCATCCTTGTAGTATATTGGAATTACCACCACTTGAATTGGAGCTATCTTAGGAGGCAGAACGAGACCCCTGTCGTCCCCATGTACCATTACAACGGCCCCTATCAGCCTTGTTGATATCCCCCAAGATGTCTGCCAGACGTAGTGCTCCTTCTCATCCGGTCCGACGAACTTTATGTCGAAGACCTTTGCAAAATTCTGGCCCAGGTTGTGGGAGGTCCCCATCTGAAGCGCCCTTCCATCTGGCATTATGGCCTCCAAAGTTGTTGTGTAGAGGGCTCCGGCGAACTTCTCCCTCTCGCTCTTCCTCCCCGCAAGCACTGGGATGGCCAGGTACTCCTCCATAACCTCCTTATACATGTTTAGGATGTCCATAACCTCCTTGTCAGCTTCCTCTTTTGTTGCGTGAGCTGTGTGACCCTCCTGCCAAAGGAACTCCCTGGTCCTAATGAAGGGCTTAGTTGCCTTGGTCTCCCACCTTACCACGTTGCACCACTGGTTCAACTTCACCGGCAGGTCCCTCCAGCTCTTTATCCACTTGGAGTACATGGGATAGATTATCGTCTCAGAGGTGGGCCTTATTGCAAGCCTTTCATC
>JAVCBX010000011.1:0-3198 GCA_037917635.1 Thermoproteota archaeon
AAAGTTTTAATAGTTTAGAATCAATAATATTCTTAGTAAAGCTTATGAGTCTTAGTAAAGTGTCCAAGAAATGGCTGACAACCATCCCCGCTGATGTGAGGCGCTCACTTGGCTTGGAAGAGGGCGACTCCCTAATGTGGGAGGTGGACGCTTCCAAGAAGATAGCGGTAGTCCGGGTTGTTAAGGAACCCCTCAAGTTCCTCAAGGGAAAGTACAGAGATCCAAACCTGAGGTACGAGTTAGTTGAGGAAATAGCCGATAAGACGATTGTGGAGATGGCCCATGCCGATAATAGAGCTCGACCTCCTAATCGCTCTGGTTAACAGGGAAGACAAGCTTCATGAAGTGGCTTCAAAGCTCTTTGAGGCCGCTGTCCAAGGAAAAATTGGAAGGATGACCATAGCAGCCTCAGCCCTCATGGAATACGAACTAGTCCTCAGATCGAGGGGCTACAGCGAGGAAGATATAGCAGCCGACATAAGGGCATTAACAAACATAAGAAATGTGGATGAGGCACCTCTAAACTCTCAGGTGATGATAGCAGCTATAGATCTTAGAAAAAGGTATCAGCTATCATACTTCGACTCGTTGCACGCAGCAACGGCAATCCAGCAAGATGGAACCATCATATCAACGGACAAAGCTTACATGAGAATAAGCGAGCTTAAGGCAATGGATCCAAGAGACTTGCTAAAGGGGCTTGAGAAAGGACGACCTCCTCTTGGTCGCTATGGTCGACGAGACGCTGGTGCAGATAATCTTGAGTTTATGAGAACGAAATAGTGCATCTCGCAAATCGTTCTAGGAGACTCGAGGGAGAAGGGAATAGCAATTCTAGGCTTGGGGTTTAAGCCGAACACCGATGACGTTAGGAACGCCGTGTCTATAAAGCGATAGACAAGCTCTTGGAGAAGGGCGCTAGCGTAATTCATCGAGCTCAGAGAATTTATGTGCTCTCTCGATTCAACTACTCTTGAGAGCCGCATCCACATGTAGAGATTTATCCTAAACCTACTCATCCCTTTTTAGGGTGACTTTATGCCTGTGGTTATTGTGCATATGTGGAGTGGTGTATCTAGGGAGGCTAAGGAGAGGATAGCTAAGGGCATTAGCAGGGTATTCGAGGAACTCGGAATTCCATCGCATGCCGTTGAAGTTATTATCCATGAGACCCCTAAGGAGAACTGGGGTTTTGGAGGAGAGCTAGCTAGCGAGAAATTCAAAGAAATTAAACCCCCGTGAAGATCTTCAGTAGGCATTAAGGGGATGCTGCAGGTAGGAGACACGATTAAGTACAGAGAGAGCCCGAGTGCGAGCGTACGATCCAAAGACGCTTCCGCCGAGCATAGAGTATGCGGCCATAGGTCTAGGAAGTTTACGCTGAGTGGGTGCTGCGCGGTTTGACCTCCGAAAATTCGGATAGGAGGGCGATCTAAGGCAACATGGCGCGCATAAACTTTTTGGGACTGCAGAGATCATTACATGATTGATTTAAAATCGGCTTCGCTTTCGTGAAAGTTCTCATATACAATCCTAGAGATCGTAGGAAGTTCGAAGAGGTTTCAGCTAATGGTAGATAGCGGTGCGCTTCACACGAGCATTCCTAGGAAGATCCTCGAAAAACTTGGTGTAGAGCCGAAAAGGAAAGGAAGGTATAGAACGTTCTAGGGAGAATCGTGGAAAGGGATGTTGGAGAGATCATCATCGAGCTCATGAACGAGAAGATCGCGCGCTAGGCTCTTGCATTAAAAGTCGACCCGAAAACAGGGAGAATCGAGAAGACCGAACTTCTACTCCTCTAGTCAGTTACATATAAGACAAAACACGTGGACCAAAGAGGAAACTTGCAGCCGTAAGCTTGGGAATCTCCTTTAAAAAGGATAAGTGGAATATTAGCGCGGCGCGCACTATTGGTGATAACGAATGGTCTTTATGACATCTTACCTACCAGCAAAATCTAACAGAAGTGGAAAAGCATTATCTGAGGATGGAGAGTTTTGTATGTGCTAAACGCTTATATAACGCTCGCATGGCTTTATTGGATAGAGATAAGATGGGTCATATCTACGTTGAAGCCGCATTTTATAATGCTGTCGACTACGTTCAATACCTAGAGGGGAAGCTTAAACTGGAAGACGTCAGGCAATTTAAAGCAAGAACTCTTGTCGACACTGGAGCCACTTTTCCAGCCTTGCCCGAAGATGTGGTTGCCCAACTTGCCCTGCCAAGTCTAGGAGAACACTTAGCAGAAACAGCCAAGAGAGTTGGGAAAGTAAAGCTTGCAGCCAACGTATTAATAAAGATAGAAGACAGGATAGCACAATCTCCAGTCATCGTGAGACCAAAAGGTACAACACCACTCATAGGTGTAGTAGCCTTAGAGCAAATGGGCTACAAAGTAGACCCGATAACAGGAAAACTCATCAAAGGACTGCCGTTAATGCTTTAAATATTTAAAGAGTTGGTTTAGGAGCCTTAATTATCTTCAATTATGAACGTGTTTGTTCTCTTCATAAAAACACGTTTCTTGTTTTTAGAATTTTTAAACTTCTTAAAAAATCGTCCAGATCACTTTATCATATTCTCAGATCTCGGTAGTGGTCAGCTCGATTTGATAAGGGAAATTTTGTTGGACAAAAAACCAAGTACTAATTTTGGACCACCATCAACCAAAAATAGTTGAACACCCAAACCTCTTTCACATAAACCCAAACTTGTTTAAAGAAAAGGAAATATCAGCTTCTGTGATTTCGTTTTTCTTTGCGAGAAGCTTGAACAAAGAGAACAACGATATGATAGATCTCGCAATAGTCGGAGCTGTTGGCGATTCCTTGGACGAAAAATGGGAGCTAAAAGGTTTAAACGAAAACGTACTAAAGCAAGCTCAGATGCTGGGAAAAATAACAGTTGCACGTGGGTTGCGTATATACGGTAGAAACACAAGACCAATTCACAAGGCTTTAGAGCTTTCGATGGATCCCTACATACCCGGAATAACTAGCTCCGAATCTAATGCAGTACAGTTTCTAACAGAACTTGGAATTAAGGTTAAGAACGATGGAGAGTGAAGATACTTAAAGGACTTAAGCATAGAGGAACAGCAAGGAAAAAGAAATTAACACCACTAAGTTTTACAGTTAATCTCAAACACGCTTGAAATGAGACCATTACTCAACGTTAGGACAGGAGAGTTCGCAG
>JAVCBX010000023.1:0-3167 GCA_037917635.1 Thermoproteota archaeon
TTATATTCTTTTCCACATTTTATCTAAGAAGGCTAAAATGGCTGGAACATATAAAGAGCCTCTACCTCTAGATCCCAGCTCATTACACAGTAGTTTGAGTAATTGGCATTCTAGGATCAAGTAGCTCCCTTCAGCAGGCTCGATGAACGTAGGGTTCTTTTTCCAAACCATTTTATTTTTATTTAATTAATCTCAATAATAATAATAAAACCTTATGTGTTGGTGAGTCTAAATGGTGGTCGAAGCTAGGGAAGCAGGTCTTCCTCTCATAGGCGATAAAGCTCCGTCGTTTGAAGCTCTAACGACAAGGGGAAAGATAAAGTTCCCAGATGATTACAGGGGCAAATGGGTTGTCCTTTTCTCCCATCCTGCTGACTTTACTCCAGTCTGCACAACAGAGTTCGTCGCATTCCAGAAGAGATATGAGGAATTCAAGAAGCTAAACTGTGAGCTAGTAGGGCTGAGCATAGATCAAGTTTTTAGCCACATAAAATGGGTCGAGTGGATAAGAGAAAAGCTGAACGTTGAGATAGAGTTTCCGATTATAGCTGATGATACCGGTAGGATAGCCTGTCTCTTTGGGATGATACACCCTAGTAAGGGAACGAATACCGTAAGGGCGGTATTCATAATAGATCCAAAGGGGATCATAAGGTCCATCCTCTATTACCCTCAGGAGCTGGGGAGGAACATGGATGAGATACTAAGAATGGTGAAAGCACTTCAAATCTCGGATGAGAAAGGGGTTGCTACACCAGCAAACTGGCCTAGCAACGAACTGATAGGCGACAGGGTGATAGTGCCACCAGCTATGGATGAGGAGACTGCCAAGAAGAGGCTAGAGGAGTACGAGTGCTTCGATTGGTGGTTTTGCCACAAAAGGATATGAAGGAGCAAAAGGAGGCCATACTTCCTCTCTTTTTTCTGTTTACATTGGAATCATTGGCTTGACATCAGATTTAATTTAAATCACCTTACCAAAGCTTCAGGTGATCGGATGGTATCTGAGGAGTTGTTGAAAATGTTAAATGAGGCAATTGCAAGGGAGCTTCAGGTTTCAATTCAGTACATGTGGCAGCACGTACTTTGGAGAGGTGTTAAAGGGTTTTCGGTTCAGGAGGAGCTTAAGAACATCGCAATAACTGAGATGAAGCATGCGGAAGCCATTGCAGAAAGGCTCGCTTACTTGGGGGGGACCCCCACAACAGAGCCTAGTCCAATATTCGTTGGTAAGACCTTTAAGGAGATGATAGAAAGGGATAAGAAGGATGAAGAGAATGCAATAGAGCTCTATAAGAGGATAATTGAAACTGCTAGGAAGGAGGGGGACGTGACCACTGCTAGGATGTTCGAGAGGATACTTGAGGACGAGGAGGAGCATCACGATTTCTTCACAAGCCTTTTAGAGGAGATTTGAACGACAAGTGGCCGTCCAAATAACACCCTCCTTTTTTATTGGTATTCTGCTGGAATCTTTTCAATAGCCCAGCCGATGTCTAGCTCGTGAAGCCTTTCTTCTCTGGGAACGCCTCTTTCATCCCATCCCATCATCAGATAGTACAGTTTTATGGCATTTTTAAGCTCGTTCGGGTTCAAAGCGGTTTTAGATAGGGCTCCGCTCCTGCGTGGTTGGAAGAACCTCTCTGGAAGCCAGTCATCTCTAGCTCTAAAACCTCTCATTAGATTAACTATCCTTGTCATAGTCGTGGCCCTTTCAGCTGCTTTCAGCAGTTCCCATGCGGTTGTGTTCCAGCCGGTTATTGCCCTTACTATCTCGACCTTTTGGAGTAGGTTAAAGGGCATGAAAAGACAGATTGGCAACACGTTGTTCAGGACCCTATAGTTCACGAAGTAATAGAAGGTCCTCACTTTCTTTGGCCCCAGATCCTCCACTGCAGGGATTTCTAAGATCCCAAGGGATTTTAGATCAGCAGCTATCCTCTCCGCATTTAGAGCAGTGTCGTGCATGTTGTGGCAATGATCGGCCCCTGTTGGGGAAACGGCGTAGCCCAGACCAAGGCCCCTCTTAAGCCTGGGTTCGTGCATTGGAACCTCCAATCCCTTGACGTGAATTGCAAACTTCTCTGCGCCTTTTCCAATTCTCTCAGCAGCCCTCTTTGCTCCTTCCGCTAGTAGATCCCCTATTCCCTTTCTCTCCCCTATCATCTCCACAAGTTTAACCATAGCATCCGCATTGCCAAAGGAAAGGTCAAGCCCTTCAGTCTGCTCCTTGCTCAACAGTCGGTTCTCGTAGCACTCCATTGCAAATGCGATCGTAGCTCCAGTAGATATAGTGTCCATACCGTAGGCGTTACAGATTTGATTTGCCTTGCATATGGCCTCTAGCTTATCTATTCCGCAGTTTGAGCCTAGAGAAGCTAAGGTCTCGTACTCCGGTCCTCCATATGCGGGATCAACGTTCCAAGGCTCCCCTATCCGGATTACCTTCTTGCAAGCAACTGGACATGCGTAGCAAGTATCCATTCTCAACCCATACTTCTTCTTTAGAGTCTTTGCATCTATCTCCATCGCATTTGGAAAAGGATCCCCTCTGAAGTTGTTCACTGGAAGGTTTCCTGTTTGAATTCCTACGTCCATCATAGCCCCAGTTCCATAGAGGTGTAGGTTCCTTACCAGCTTTTCCACGTTCTTTGCAAGCCAGCTTGACAGCTCCTTTAGCTTCTCCTGATCCGCAACTTCAAAGGATTTCTTGCCTCTAGCCCTTACAGCAATGGCCTTTAGCTTCTTTGAGCCCATTACTGCTCCTAATCCCGTCCTCCCCGCGGCTCTAGTCACATCGTGCATGATGCAAGCAAACCTGACCAGCTTCTCCCCAGCAGGGCCTATTTGAGCTACCCTGACCCCCTCATCTTCGAGCTCCTTCCTTATCTCCTCCTGAGTTTCCTTGGTCTTCTTCCCCCAGAGATGAGTTGCATCCCTTAATTCAACATTTTCTTCTTGAATATAGAGATATCTTGGAACTTTGGCTTTGCCCCTAAGCAGTATCATGTCTATCCCTGCCCACTTAAGCCTCGGAGCAAAGTAACCTCCCATTTGGGACTCTGCATAAATTCCCGTTAAGGGTGACTTAAAATTAAAGTTGACTCTGGAAGTGAACGGAATTATTGTACCAGTCGCCGGTCCGATTGATATGACTAGAATATTCT
>JAVCBX010000197.1:0-3166 GCA_037917635.1 Thermoproteota archaeon
TAGCTGAGCTTCTCTTTTGGCAGTTCCTTCACCACAACAGCATCTCCCAGAAACCAATACACAACATCTCTGAACTTTTCATCATACTCCACCAAATTTATAGCAGCATCAACTACATTTTCCCCGAAGCCTCCTTCAAGTTTTCTGTAGATGTTCCTTATTCTGCTCACAGGAAGGAAAGAAGCCACCCCTATTTTATTATCCCTCAGGAACTCAATACACTTTTCAGCTACCCTCTCATTCTCTACTATAAGGATTGTTTCCTTTCCCCTGAGCAATGATATTAAAGGTTCTTCAAAACCCTCTCTTATTTTTATCAGTTCAGAGATAGTCCCTATCACTCCTTCTATTTTTCCAGAGTCCCTTAATCTTAAGATCTCTTGCACAGCCCTTGGTAGTTTCCTCTTCTTCAGCTCCCTTAACGATGTAATTTCTGCCTCGAGCTTACTCTTCCTAGCTAAAAAATTCTTAAGCTCATCTGAGAGCTCCTTAATCTCCGTTTCTAGGGTTTTTTCCTTATCCCTTAATTCGTTAAGTTTACTTCTCAGTTCACTCAATTCCTTGTTGATCCTCCCTATCTCCTCAACTTTTTTCCTATTCTCCTCCAGTACTTTGAGCTTCTCTCTAAGTTTAATCGAACTCTCATAGATTTGATTAAGCTCCTCCCTCAACTTAGTGAGGTCTTCCCTTAATCCGACTCTAGAAATTTCTTCGAACCCAGCTAGCTCCTCCCGGACTTTGGATATTTTTTCCTCAATTCCCCTTTTCTCCTCTTCCAATTTTTCAATTCTTGACTCTACTTCTTCTATAGAATTCGAGACTTGCTTCCTCCTTTCTTCAATTCTCCTTATCTCCTTATCCGAGTTTTCCAAGGATAGTTTTAGCTCATTAGCTTTTATCCTATGATTTAAAAGCTCCTTTTCCAATTCCCTCTTCCTTACTTCCAGGGAGCTTAATTCCTTCAGTAGCTCTTCCTCCTCTTTCTTTAGCTCTTCCATCTTTCCCCTCAGCTTCTCATTTCTATTCTCGATGCTCTTAATTAGAGAAGTGATTGATTTTATCTTCCCTTGGATTTTCTCCTCCTCCTTTTTAAGTAGGTGTATCTCCTTAAGAAGCAAAGAAGCTTCGTACCTCTTCTTCCTCTCACTGAGATTAACATAACTTTCTGCTTTTTCCTTGTCTTTCTTCAGATCCATCAAATATTTCTCCTTCTCCTCCAAAAGGATAGTAGCCTCTCTGATCTTTTCCTCAACCTTTTGCAGTTCCCTCAGAGCTTTTTCCTTCTTTTCTTCGTAAGTTGAAATCCCAGCAAGGTCATCTATTATCTTCCTCCTTTCCTCGCTGTTCATAGTTGCGAGTTCATCAATTTCCCCTTGTAAAACGATGTTGAAGCCTTCAGGCTGAATATTGGCATAAGAAAGTAAGGATAAGACCTCACTTCTTGTAGCCCTTTTCCCCCTGATCCTATATACAACCCTCCCAAGATAATCAACTTTCCTGCTTATCCTCAATTCATCTTCCTCTATTGGAAAAACTTTTTGGGAGTTATCGAGGACTAGAGTTACTTTTGCGAACTTTGCTGGCTTTCCACCCTTCCCCCCATTGAAAATCAAGTTCTTAAATTTCTCAGCCCTCAACTCCTTTTTCTTGGATTTCCCGAGCACGAAGCAGAGGGCATCAACTATATTACTCTTCCCAGAACCATTCGGACCTATTATTGCATTTATACCTGGCTGAAATACAATTTTAGTTGGCTTGGCAAAACTCTTGAAGCCGTGGAGTTCGAGGGCCTTTATGAAAGTTTTCATAGTAAAGAGAATGAGGATGTCCTAAAAAGATTTTATGGTACCAATCTCTCGGGATCTCTTGGAAGCAACGAGGCCTCTCTTATGTTTTTCAAATCCAGCATTTGCATAGTTACCCTCTCTAATCCTATAGCAGCCCCCCCATGTGGGGGAGCTCCGTATTTAAAGAAGTTAAGATAAAACTCGAAGTCTTTCACGTTCAGACCTTTCTCCCTGCATTGCTCAATCAACTTCTCGTATCTATGCTCCCTCTGAGAACCAGTAACTACCTCCAATCCCTTGAAGAGGAGGTCGAAACCCTTTGTGAATTTAGGATCGCTATCTAATCGCATAGTATAAAATGGCCTCTCTTCCCATGGAAATTCGGTTAAGAAGTAAAAGTCTGAATTGTACTTTTCCTTAACAAATTCCCAAAGAACCTTCTCATTCTCATGACCGATCTCCCTTCCAATCACCACTTTCCTCCCAGATTTCTTCAAAATTTCATAAGCTTCCCTATAGGGAATCCTTGGTATTCGCTTTGGTAGAAGGACCTTTACTTGGTTTCCCAGCTTTTTGACTACGTAGGTGAAAGCCCTCTCCACAACTTGGATTACATCTTCAACATCATCGATAAACCCTAGCTCGAAATCTATGCTAATGTACTCGCAGAGATGTCTTGTCGTATGGTGAGGCTCAGCTCTGTAGACTGGTGCGATCTCAAAAACTTTCTCAAACCCACTAATTACCAGCATTTGTTTGTAGAGTTGAGGTGATTGGGCCAAGAATGCTTTCCTATCGAAGTACTTAATTTCAAACACATTAGCTCCACCTTCAGTAGCACTTGAGACTATTTTAGATGTGTGGGTCTCAATGAACCCATTTCTTAAAAAGAATTCCCGAAAGAGGTTTTCTAACTTGCCTTGAAATTTAAATATTTTCAAGTTCTTCGGATTCCTCAGGTCTAGGAATCTGTAGTCTAATCTCTTATCTAGGGAAGATTCTACCCTCAGGAATTCTAATGGAATTGGGGATCCAGCTTTGCTGAGAATTTCCAATTCTTCAGGAATAATTTCCTTCCCATGAGGGGCTTCTTCATTATCAACTACCCTCCCCGAGACAGCAATCACACTCTCTTTATTTAAATCCAGACATTTTTCGAAAACATTTTCCGGTACTTTATCTTTTGGAATTGTTATTTGAATTGTGCCTTCCCTATCCCTCAAGAGGATGAAAATTAACTTACCAATCCTCCTTATTTCCTGAGCCCATCCAGCAACCACAACTTTCCTTAGAGAACTTTCCAAAACTTCTTTAGTATACCTCCTCTTCTTTAGAGAGATCATCATTAACTCAGAGGAGTCCCTCAGGTCATTCCGCAG
>JAVCBX010000031.1:0-3148 GCA_037917635.1 Thermoproteota archaeon
GGCATTTGCAATGAGGCTCATGCACCTCGGCTTCTCAGTTCACGTTGTAGGTGAAACAATCACGCCCAGGATGGATCCAGGAGACCTCTTAATAGTGATAAGTGGATCTGGAGAGACCCTCTACCCAATTACAATCGCAAAACAGGCAAAGAAAATCGGAGGAATTATAGCAGCGATAACGAGTTATCCTGATTCGACTTTGGCAAGGATGGCGGATGTTGTGGTCGTGGTTAAGGGAAGGGTCTCTCCTGCAAGCCACAAGGATTACGATTCAAGGCAAATAATGGGCCTCCACGAACCCCTTACTCCACTTGGAACGCTTTTTGAGATCTCAGCTCTCATATTCTGCGATGCTTTAATATCAGAACTTGCCTCAAGGCTTGGGAAGACGGAGGAAGACCTTGCTAGGAGACACGCAACCCTAGAATAGCTGAAGGATTAAGCCCATCCTAGCTCTTCTTCGGATTCTTTCCTTTCCTCGACCAGGAAGGAGAGAAATATCAGAACAATGCCTGAGATCATGAGCATATAAACCTTCATGCTTGGAAGTTTAATTCCCTCCTCAACTTCCCTCTCCATCTGTTTTGCCTCTGCTATGAGGGTTTTTTCGTGCCATATCTCAACTTTCGCCTCCTTAGGGGCTGGAAAAGTGAGATTCGCGCTTTCCCAACTCTTCAGATAGACCTTCCTAACCTGATCAACCCCTTCTCCGATTGCTCTAACGAAGAAGAAGCCCTCTCTTCCTACATTCTTGAGTGAGACCGTTAGAAGACCGTTTGAAATCGAATAAACCGCCGATATCTTATACTCCTTTGCCCTTTCAAGCTTGAAAGCTGGCAGCTTAACTTCTAAGATATACTCGTTTGGAGCTTCCGGTTCGTTGAAGTTCTCCCAGAGCAGCCTATCCTTCTCAACAACCTTCGGCCCCTTTGCCGTCTTTGGATTCCACTCGTATGAGAGAATCTCAACCCCTTCTCCCATCCTGAACTCGATGACGTCTATCCAGCTCATCGGATTCCTCCTGGTGAAGCAGTCAGTCACTTTTATCCTGTAGACCTTATCGGCAATCTGCTCTATCGAATCTGTGGATTCTAGCCTAATTAACACGTCTAGGACTACTGCTCCCTTTAACTCCTTCATTTCTCCAACGTTCTCCACGTCACAAAGCACAACCTCTTCGTCCTCCATTCTCATGCCTCCTATTATCTCATAATCTACCTTCTCAGGGTTATCACTGAAGAGCAAGGTTAGACTTGCAGCTACTAACTCTTCCTCCATCATCATGTTTTCAAGTACGGCAGGATCCCCATACAAGTCCTCAAAGCCCTTCCTGCTTATGTTAAACGGGTGTTGAAGCAGAGTCACAACTGCAGTTCCGTCTTGATTGAAGGTAACCCTGAAATTTATGGCAATTATGTACCTCTGAGCTCCAACCCCCCTAAGGGACGATGGAAGTGCCAGGAAAATTATGATCAGGAGAAATGTAGCTCTCTTCATTAGTCTCACCCCTTAGGGATGAACCTGAACTCCATGTGCTCGACCTCGAGGTACATGCTCACGCAGAAGTAAGCGGATTCCTCCTGATAGAAGTTCTTCTCCTCGAGACCAAAGACTATGTGCCTCCAAGAATAATCTCCTAGCCTTACAACCAATCCTTCAAGCATCTCGACGTCTATCCAGCCCCAAGGCTCCATGTATACTTGGGGCCATATGTGCCCGCCCCAGTGAGTGAGCAACTCCTCCCCCTCCCCTCTAGCGCTCTCGTTAAGCCAATAGTATTCTCTAGGTTCCTCAAGCATCATTCCGAATGCTGCCCTTGCAGGAATTCCCAAAATTCTAGCCAGCGTTATGTAAATATCTGCAACTTCGGTGCAATCTCCAAAAACACGCAGCTCCCCGTTCCTGTAAGTCAGACAATGTCCTGATCCCCTGGTTACGTTTGGATTTACTTTGTACTCGAGGTGCGCGAGAACCCACTCTGCTATCTTCCTGGCTATTCTTAGTGGATTCTGTTCGTCTCCAGCTATTTCTTCTGCGAGCCTTATCAAGGTCTCATTTTCCGTTGCCCATACCACTGTAGAGGTCGTGTATCTCATTGCTATCTCCAAAGGCGGCCATTTGGCTGCCTTAGGGTTGAATTGATGCTTATAGCTCATCATTTCAACCAAGAACGTTGCATTTATCCACTTCACTTCGTTCGGCCCTAGCTCAACCCTTATTTTAGCGTAAGTGTTCCCATTCTCATCCGTCTCAAGCACCAAGGGTTTTGGCTCAATTGAAACGAGTTTTGCCATCTGATATGTTGTGTTCATGGGAACGAGAACGTAAACTATGTCGGAAATGCTCACATCCCTCTCGTTTTTCAACCTAAAAGCTGCTTCAATCAAGTAAGTGTGATTTTTGGTTTCAATCTTTCCTGGAGACTCCTCCCAAGGGATCAATGCAGTTTGATTTGGAATAGGACCAGCTGAAATCTCAAGCTGCTTAGTTTCCGAGTAATATAGAAACCCTCCTAAACCCAAAATTAACAGGCCAAGCAACAGAAGCCCTGGGTGAGGTCTCATCGAGGGCTTTCCCCGCCCTCGCATTTAACCTTTTTCATTTATCAAATGCCAGCAATGAAAGGATTTGATCTTCTCTCCCTGCCAATCGTTGTTCTTAGCCCGTGTCCAGGGTAGATTACGACCCTATCGTCGAGAGACATCAGCTTCTTCAACGAATCGATCATCGAGATGTGATCTCCTCCCGGCAAGTCTGTTCTTCCAATGGATCCTTTGAATAAAGTATCACCAGAAAAAAGCACTTCTTGACCCGGAATATAATAGCAAACGCTTCCAGGCGTATGTCCAGGGGTGTGAAGGACCTTAATTCGCATGGAACCAAGCTCGAAATGGGGCTCCCCCTCAAACCCTACATCTATCTTGGGCGGAGATATTTTCATCTTTAGGAGGGAGATGCCGGATTCCCAGAGAACATCGAAAATTTCAAGGTCCCTTTTATGGATGTAAGACCTTACTCCTAAGGAGTTCCTCATATCTGCCAGCTCAAAGGTATGGTCAAAGTGCCCGTGGGTTAGAAGCATTAGCTTTGGTCTGAGATCGAGCCTTCTTACCTCCCTCATTACGTACCTGTCTCTTATACACATCTG
>JAVCBX010000042.1:0-3148 GCA_037917635.1 Thermoproteota archaeon
ATAAAGATCTTTCCAGGCTTGAGTAGGCCATGAGATAGGTCTACTGAGACGCGACCCAACTCAAAGTAAAAATGGGCATCGCTTCCCCCTATTCCCGGCTTATTACAAATTTCTGCAAGTTTCCTGCTCAAGAAGTTGTCAAAGAAAAAAGATCTACCGTTGATAACCTCAATTAGATCAATTCTATCGAACGCACTTAACAGTTCCCCTTTAACCCTTCCCCTGAACGCCCTGAAAGGGTGAGGCAATACCACCGTTCCACCCTGCTCCTTTATCCTGTCAATAGTTTCCTCGGCATCCAGGTTTGGCTTGATCCTCTCCGATATGTTAAGGCCTATCAGGTCTCCTTGCTTCGTCTTTACCTCTTCCCCCACTATCACTTCAAAATCCTCCGGAGCATATCTCATCGCCTCATAAGCTCCAATTATCCTGTTGTGATCTGTTATCGCTATTCCAGAAAGACCTTTCTTGACTGAGGCTTTTACGATGAGTTTAGGATCTGCATTGGAGTCCTCAGAAAGGTAAGTGTGAACGTGAAGGTCGTATAGTCTGAGGTCATCTTCATCCCAAGCTCTTCGTGTCTTACTTAACTGGTTCATGATCAAGTGTGCTCAAAGGTGGTAAGGGCAAGGATTATAAAATCAAGCAACTCATAATATGAACTGGCAAGTGGGGCCGTGGCCTAGCCAGGGACCCCTCCGATGATATGAGGGTTCCCCTAGAAAGGAAGGGCGGCGGGCTCCAGATGATCTGGAGCATAGAGGAGGAGGTCCGGAGAAACCCGTAGATCGAGGGTTCAAATCCCTCCGGCCCCACCTTTCTTTATTTAATAGCCTAAATGTAAAGGCCTTGAAATGGGTTTAAGGGGATCATATGGTAGAAATTTATGTCCTCAGACTTTCGCACGATGATCCAAGGAAGGCCACTGGTGCTAGGCTACTTAGAAGGGGTTTGGTCAAGGACGCTAGGAAGTTCAGGCCCAGATTCCCCTTAGTCCTAAACCCGCAGGCTAAGACCTTGATATCAGCCAGAGATAGGCCAATTGCCGAGAGGAGAGGAATCTTGGCTGTAGATGCATCATGGAAGAGGATAGATGAGGTTAAATGGCCCAAGGGAGCGCAAAGAGTTCTCCCCTTTCTCATAGCTGCAAATCCAATAAACTACGGAAAACCATTCAAATTATCAACGATAGAAGCAATAGCAGCAGCCCTTTTCATTCTAGGATTTCCTAATCAGGCTGAGAGGCTTCTAGAGGAGTTTAAGTGGGGACCTGAGTTCATGAGAATAAATAAAGATAGGCTTAGCATGTATGCAACTGCTTCTAATCCAAAGAGGATGAAGGAGCTTGAAGCTATATCTATAAAGATGTTGATGGGCGAGGAGGGCTAAGCATTTTTCTGCTATAAGCCCGTTAGTCAGAGATCCCTTTTTCCCTCTCAACTTCCTTTATCTTCTCTTCTATGATCTCTAATGCCCTCCAAAGGTACTCCTCTGGAATGTTAAGAGGAGGAGCTATCCTGAGCGTGCTCACTCCCGCTGTTATTATGGCCACTCCGCTCTTCCAAGACCTTAGCATCACTTCTTTAGCCTCTTCTCTTGCAGGTTCTTTTGTCTTCCTGTCCTTGACGAGTTCAACCCCTATCATTAGGCCCTTTCCTCTTACATCTCCGATGAGCGGATGCCTCTCATAAATCTCTCTTAACCTCCTTAGAACCTCTTCTCCAACCCTTAAGGCCCTCTCTAAAAGCCTTTCTTCCTCTATCACGGATATGGTTGCCAAGGAAGCTACGCAAGCGACTGGATTTCCACCGAATGTTGAGGCGTGTGATCCTTCAGGCCATGACATGATCTCCTCAGTTGAGATCATGGCTCCCAAGGGGAATCCTCCTCCCAGAGCTTTAGCTGATGTTATTATGTCAGGAACAACACCAAAGTGCTCTATAGCCCACCATTTTCCAGTTCTTCCCATTCCAGCCTGGACTTCATCGGATACAAGCAATATGCCGTGTTGATCTGCTAGCTTCCTTAGACCTGGGAAGAAAGAGTCAGGCGGAACCACATAACCTCCTTCGCCTTGAATTGGCTCAAATACTATTGCAGCAACCTCTTCTGGAGGAATAAACTTGCTTAAAACGTAATCCTCTATGTAAGAAAGGCAACGTTGGCTTACTTCCTCGGGATCATTCGTCCCAAATGGATTCCTATAGGGATTTGGATAAGGGACATGAACAACTCCAGGAAGCAGAGGAGAAAAACCAGCCCTTTGAACCGGCTTGCTGGAGGTCAAGCTTAAAGAGCCAAGCGTTCTACCGTGAAAACTTCCTATGAAGGCGATTATATATTGTCTCTTCGTATACCATCTTGCAAGCTTGATGGCTGCTTCAACAGCTTCGGTTCCGCTGTTACCGAAGTAAACCTTCTTTTTTGCCTCTCCTGGAACTATCTGAACCAATTTCTCAGCCAATTCAATTGATGGCTCGTAGTAAAAATCCGTGTTTGAGTAGTGAACGAACTTCTCAAGCTGCGTTTTAACAGCTTCGATAACCTTTGGGTGATTATGCCCAACGTTCATAACAGCAAGGCCCGAGTTAAAGTCAATGTACCTGTTTCCATCTACATCGATTATTACAGAACCTTTTGCGTGATCGACTACCAGAGGATAGAATCTAACGTATGAGGGAGATATGACCGCAGAATCCCTTTCAAGCAACCTTTTTGCCTTAGGACCGGGTGGCTCCACAAGTATTTTTGGAACTTCTTCCGACATATGCCTCCCCTTTAATGAGCGACTGGATTGTTAAAGAGTTTTCCTTTCGCATGTCGACCTAAAGCTATTAGTAAAACCCTTGAAGATATCAACTAAATAAGGGGATAGAGATGAGTTCGGACCTAGAAAAGATAACTAAAAGGCTATTAAATGAAGGATTTATTGTTAGGAGGTCTTCAAAGAGAATAGAGGCTAGCAAGGGAGATCTAAAGCTGGTTTTCTATCCCAAACTTGGAGGCATTTTGATAATAAAGTATCTGAGGAGAAGAGTCCTCGGAAAAGCCTATGGATCATTCTTTAAGCCAGATGAGATCTTTAGAATCCCGAATGAGTTAACCTAACTCCCTTTTTTATAATCTGGGTCCAAACAACAATAAAAAC
>JAVCBX010000121.1:0-3117 GCA_037917635.1 Thermoproteota archaeon
GTCTAAGCGGAAGTGGTCCAGCTTACGCAGCGATTTTCATCGAGGCACTTGCATACGCAGGTCTCAAAGTGGGCCTTCCGAGGGAAGTGGCGCTTAGGAGCGCCGCAAGAACGCTCTTAGGTGCTGCTAAACTCGTCCTTGACCTAAACATCCATCCAGCAAAGGTAAAGGAGATGGTTATAACTCCAGGAGGAACTACAATAGAGGGAATTTACCACATAGAAGAGAGCGGGATCAGGTCTTCTGTTATGAGAGCAGTAGATGCGGCTTCAAACAGGTGTAAGGAAATAACTAATTCCATCAGGAGATCATTTGCTTCTTTACTCGCCAAATGCTAGGGTTAACCCTTGAAAAAACAATGTGATGGAGAAGAACAGCTATAAAAGCGCGATTTGAACCTTATCTTGATGTTCGAGATAACTAAGGTGAAGTTAGATCCAACAAAATGCCGTAGTTGCGGTTTTTGCAGGACGGTAAACGCGTGTCCAAGCCCCAAGGATTGTATAGGATGCCTCTCATGCTTTTGGTCCTGTCCGAACGAGGCAAGGGTTCCTTACAAGATAAGGATCGAAGAAACGATGGAAATAGAGGTTGATGGTGTTAGGAGGGAGGTTCCCAAAGGGATTACAGTAAAAAAGGCACTAGAGATGCTTGGATACGAGGTGAGCAGTTTCCCTGGCCAGGGCAAAATTAGCGCTCCCTGTTCGGTAGGAGGTTGTTATTCCTGCCTAGTAGAGGTAAATGGATCCTTTGTAAGGGCTTGCAATACCCCGGTTGAGGAGAAGATGAGAATCTTTACAAACAAAGAAGCGCCCCCACTTAGGATAATTCATGGACCAGCGCCTCATTCGGTGGGAGGAAAGGCAACTCCTTGGTGGATAAAGGGAAATGGATACATAGAGGTTGCTATTTGGGCAGCTGGTTGCAATCTTAGGTGTCCTCAATGTCAAAACTTCCACGTTGCGTACGACAATTTAACAAAACCCGTCTCTCCAGAGAAAGCTGCACAGGCCCTTACTAAAGCTAGAAGAGTGTACAGGGTTGATAGAATGGCAATCTCTGGAGGCGAACCGACTGCAAACAGGAGATGGCTTGTGAAGTTCTTCAAGGAGCTAAAGAGGCTTAACAGAGACGAGAAGGCGAGGTTGCACTTGGACAGCAATGGAACATTGTTAACGAGAGACTACATAGATGAGCTGATCGAATCGGGTGTAACCGACATCGGAGTAGAGCCGAAGGGGATGAGGCTTGAGACCTTTATGAAAATAACTGGAATAAAGGATAGAGATCTAGCTTTAACCTATCAAAGGAACCAGTGGCAAGCTTTGAAGTATCTGGTGAACGAGTATTCCGAGAAGGTTTTCATAGGCGTAGGCATTCCTTATAACAAGGCCTTTATGAGCTGGGAGGAGCTCTATGAGATCGGAGAGAGAATAGCTTCCATTAAACCGGACCTTCAAGTCGTGGTCCTTGACTATTTTCCTGCATTCAGGAATAAGTCTTTAGTCAGGCCATCTCCCAGAGAGATGCTTAAAGTAAAGGAGCTTTTGAACTCGACCGGCCTAACCACCGTGATAGTTCAGACCTCAATAGGGCACTTCGGCCCTTAAGTTGTTTCTAAGATCGGATCGACTAAATTTAAAGAGCTCCCTTGCTGATATCCTTGCAATGGAAGAAGAAATAAGGGACATGCATCTCCGACCAGGAATGAAGGTTGCAGAACTTGTTTCCCAGCTAAGAAAAGCAGGTTTCCAAGGGACTGAATTAGGAAGGGCTGTGGAAGTGGTTAAAAGGATGAAAAAGGAGGGTGCGACCATCTTCTTAAGCTTCACAGCGAACATGGTTGCCTCTGGCCTTAGGGGGATCTTTGCGGACTTAGCAAGGATTGGGTTCATTGACGTGATAATCACAACAGGAGGAGCCGTAGACCACGATATGATCAAGGCTTACAAGCCTTACTTGATAGGAGACTTTGATCTTGATGATTTAGAGCTTAGGAAGGCTGGAATAAACAGATTGGGAAATATATTAATACCTAATGATAGATACGAGATTTTGGAGCAACTGATTCGCCCCATCTTCCTTAACCTATATGAAAAAGGACATGCCATCTCTCCTTCGGAGCTATGCAAAGAGATAGGACTGAGCATGGAGGACAAAGGATCCTTCTTGTACTGGGCAGCTAGGAGAGGAATTCCGGTCTTTTGTCCTGGGATTACCGATTCTGCCATCGGACTTCAAGCCTTCTTCTTCAAACAAGATCATCCGAACTTCAAGATAGACGTCACCGCTGACATGAAACAACTTGCAGACATTGTTTTTGAAGCAGAAAAAACCGGAGCCATCGTTCTCGGAGGGGGGATTGCAAAGCACTATACTATAGGGGCCAATCTCATGAGAGGGGGGTTAGACTATGCTGTGTATGTGACTACCGCCGTTCAATGGGATGGATCCCTTTCGGGGGCAAGGACCAGAGAAGCCATCTCTTGGGGAAAGCTGAGAGAAGAATCGAAGCACGTGACTGTTTATGGAGATGCAGTTGTCATATTTCCGATGATGATGGCCAAGGTGCTGCAGGATATTGGAGCTTGGTGAGCCATTGAGATGGACATCCTTTTCATTTTGAGCACGAGCGCTCTAATTGGTTTTCTGACGAAGTTAGTGGATTTAGAAGTGGATAATAGGATTGAATTAAGGGGAATGGGGGTCTTTTTATCAATTGCTTACGGACTCGCCCTGGTTTATGTCATCAGAGAAGCTCCGGAGATTTCGTCCTTAGTACTAGGCGTTTTAACGGCTATTATAGCGGCTGGAAAGGTAGATAACATATCTCACGGCCTTGGAGTTGGGACAGCGCTAACTGGAGGCCTCATCTTCAGAAGGACTGGAATTAAGTCGTTTGAGTTCTTTCTTTTCCTAATTTCGGCCTTCTTAGATGAAATTTTAAGCAATCTAGCAGATTTAGGCATCGTTAGGGGTTGCATTGGAAGGTTCTTTGGAATTAGACCGTTTCTCGAGATAACGGCCTTATTTTACTCTGTTTGCTCGAAAAAAATCGAATTTTGGGCCTTCATCTTTACCTACGACCTTTTCTATAAGCTAACTGAATACTTAATC
>JAVCBX010000084.1:0-3113 GCA_037917635.1 Thermoproteota archaeon
CTCCTACGCCTCAGCCCTAGCCCTTCTATCATAACTTTGTCAGTCGCCTCTTCTGCCGCCGTATTAGCAGCCATTACACCAACTTCTGATTTCACAGTTTGCTCAGCAGGATCATCTGCAATTCTTGTGTCTTTCTCCTCTCTCTCAACCTCTTCGCTCTGCTCTTCTTTTTCCTCATCTGCACCCAAAATACGCCTGGAAACCTTGAGTAAGCTCTGATCAACTTTCACCCCTTGCCCTCTTTATTTCTTCCTCTATCTCCTTCTTCAACCTATCTCCTATAAATTTACCACCAAAAGCATCTATTCTAGCAGCTAAAGCAGCTTTTGTGGCTATTATTCTTGCAATCTTCCCTCTAAGCTTCTTGGAAGCCGTTCTTATCTCTCTAACTTGAAAAAGGATTCCATGCTTAGGAGGCTTAGTTCCCCTTGTCATGTGAAGGAATATAGCCCTTCTCGCTCCTAATACCTGAATGGTGCTTGAAGGCATCATTGCAAGCCTTTCTAAGCTTCCAGCCATTGCTATCAGCCTTGCTGTTATCAAGGGGGGTATTATTGTTGATAGATTAGGAGAGCACTCTCTGACAATTTTCTCAAGGTAATCCTCCACGATCTCTCTATTCTCATATAGATCTACCCAAAGCCTTGCTATTTTCCCCAATATGACCAGATCTTCTTGATTTAACTCTCCTCCCATTGAGTCCCTAGCTCTCGTAACTATCTCTCTTGCTAGGCTCTCCTTAACCCCAAGCTCACAGAGACCCTTGAAACTTATCTTATTCCTGTCTGGGAATGCGGAAACTACTTTCGCGTACGTATAATGATCATCGACCAGTTGCTCCAGTTCAGGAAAGTGAATGGAATGCCACTCTCTAATTGCTGGGATAAGTATGTTAAGGGCCTTGTTAAGGTGATCGAGGTAGTCTATTGCTCTTATCACTAACTTATCCCTCTTCATGAGCTCAGATCTTATTAAGCCCCTTGAGACCTCTACTCCCAGCTCAACTAGAAAAAGCTTGTACTCTGACTCCTCCCCAGTCCAGCCAAGTGTCTTTGCAACGTAGAAAGGTCTTTCCCTAAAGAAGGTAAGAGTCGGATGAATAGGATCTAGAACGACCTTCTTTTTCATCTTCTGAACCATAAGTTCCTTAAGATTGTTCGAGTCCACGACTATTTTGTCTATCTTAGGGTCTTTCTCAAGATGCTTAACAAGATCCCTCAATTCGTCAAACCATTCTCCCTTCCTTAGGCTTATGTGACACCTTGCCGCCTTGATAGGATCTATTGGAAAGGGAATCTTGAAGATCTCATGCTTTTTATCATCGACCACTAGAAAACCGAGCGGATGAGAGACCACAAAGACCTGCAAGTAAATCGCTCTCCCGAGCCCTTGACTGATCAGTAAAAACCAACAACTCAAATAATAAACTCTTACAAAGACCAAAAAAGGTTGTTAAATGTAAGGAGAAGGCCTACTTCACGACTTGACCTGGCTCTATCTTCAGTACGAACCTCCTCTTATAAATTGCTCTCATCTTGACCCTCGGAGCCGGCTTCTTCCTTGGTTTTTTCTCTATCTTTGGAGTGAGAGATCTAACTTTACCTGCCTTGTTTAGCGCGCCGTGAGTTCCTCTTGGCATCCTTAATCACCAACTGTATTCTGCATCTCAACCAATAAATAAAGTTATTCTTCAACTTCTTCCTCTCTAAGTATCCTGCTCCTGTATTCTCTTATCACTTCCTTTATGTCGATTCTCCCTCCCCTGGATATCCGATCAAACTCAGTAGTTCTCAGTAGGACTTCTCCCTTCACATAAGGGATACCTCCCCTCCACCAGATATCAACGTCTTTCCCACATATCACACTTATTCCCCTTCTCTCCAACTCTTGAACTACTTCTGGGGGTGGAGGATTTCTCTTCCAGATTAATGCCTGCACTCCCAACTCAGAAAGCAGATTTACCGTGGACCTCCCCATCCCGCTCGAATCTATCACAACAAGCACATCTCCCTCCCTTATCCTCTCTTCAGAGGCCTCCTGCTCTATTATCTCCTTGGATATTTTCTTAAGAACCGAAACCTGAACCCAACCAGCGGGCGGCTCCTTAAGAGCTCTTTCAAGCTCTTTGATCCGTGAGAGCAAAAGCTCATTCCTCTGTCTCTCCTTCCTAAGCTCTTGCATCAACTCCTTTATTCTTTCGTCTCTTTGAATGACCCTTCTATCCCTTTCCACTTCCAGATTTATTCTCTCCTTCAATTGGCTTATCCTCTCCATGAGCTCTAATATCTCCCTTTCCTTTTGTTTAAGTAGGTCTTCGTAAAAGGAGACTCTGTCCTCCAACTCCTTTATTCTTCTCATTAATTCGCCGACGTTAACTGGCTTTCTTTTCTTTGGCTTCCTCACCTTCCTTCTTTCAAGAACTTTAGGCTTTGTTGCGAGCTGAAGGGCCTCACTTATTGACTTTCCCTTTATGAGGAGTTCTTTAACTTTTAAGGTGAAAGGAAGGCCTTTTTCTTTTGCTTTAGCTTCAGCTTTTTTGAAGAGAGGAACTAGCCTCTTATAGGTTATCAAGAGGGCAGCTAAAGCGTCCCTCTCGTGGGAGGTTGATGCTCTGATGTCAGAAGAATCCTCAAATTCTTGAACAATCTTTTCCTTCTCCTTTAAGGTTAAGAGATCGGCAGCCGCCTCCACCCTTGCGTTAAACACCTTTGCTATTTCTTTAACTCTCTCTGGTATGGGAAAAACATCAGTTGTTATCAGAATAGGCCTTCCATACTTCACTATCTCCTCTATTATTTGGGATTTGGAAGGCATCCTCAAGGTCTTAAGGGCAAGAAGGTCCCCCTCAAGATCTAAGACCGCTAGACCTAGGGACGTCCCTGGATCTATTGAAACCATAATGGGCCTTGAACTATCCTCCTCTTCTTGATCTGAGAACTCAAGTTTCTTCTTCATCCTCCTAGTAATTGTTACCTTTATGAACTCGCCTTCCGTGGGTTTTACTATCTCTCTTACCCTTGACTCAGGGGCATAAACAACAAATTCTGCCCTCCTTAGTCCTCCTTCAGCCTGATTAACGTATAAATCGAATTCTAATCCCTCCTCCTCTAAAG
>JAVCBX010000147.1:0-3101 GCA_037917635.1 Thermoproteota archaeon
ATGACGAGTATTCGGATTATGATCTGCTTGTTATATTCGAAGACAAGTCCTCCATGTGGAAGAATTGGGATGACTTGTTCAAGGCCGTTAGCAGCCTGAGGATGAACTTACACGTGATCCCTGAAAGCTTGGAAGAATTTAAGGGCTCCAATCCGGTCTTTTTGGGGGAGCTTTCTAGGTACGGAAAGGTTCTTTTTGCTCGGATCCCATTGGAAGTCTCCCTAAAACCTGTGAAGCTGAGGTCCTTTTGTTTGATCTTTTACGATATGGCTGGTTTAAGCTACAAGGATAAGATGAAGGTCTCATATTTCCTCTATAGAAAGGGCGGAAAGGGAGCAGTCGCCAAGGCTGGAGGAACCAAGCTCGATGGTTGCTGTATTTTGATTCCTGAAAACTCAGCCGAAGAAATAATCTCGTTCTTAAGCAAATTTGGTGTTACAATAAGGAAGCTCAAGATAGAAGTAAGCGAGGAACATTTTGCGCGCCTCGCCCGGGTTAAGGACAAGGAGTAAGATGTGTGGGGACATCTTAGGGTTTGGAAGGAGGGCGAAGTCTGAGGTACATTCAAATGGTAGGAACATCTAGGAAGAGTAGACTTCATTAAGCTGATATTTGAGTAGAACTATCGGCTCGAGAGCCGATATCTCAGCCTATGGAACCATCGATGATTTAATTGATCTTTTAAGGGCCATGGAAAATGAGCTCTACGTTAAAATGAATCAGAGCTTTACGCTCACCTCAATTCCATCCCACCCAACCCTGATGAGCTTGCTCTTGTACCTTCCGGATTTTCTCACGTACCTTAGGTAATCCCTCATAGCGTGGGCGAAGCTTCCGGCGTTGTCAGCTACCACCACGCTTCCCTTGTGCAGCTTTTCCTCGACGAGTTTCAAGTACTCCAAGTACTCGCTCTTCTTAGCGTCAAGGAAGACGAGGTCGAACTTCCCCTCAAGCTTTGGAATTAGTTCCAGGGCGTTTCCAACTAGAACCCTTACTCTTGGCCTTATTCTGGCCTTTTTTATGTTTTTCCTTGCTATCTCAGCTTCCTCCTCGTCGATTTCTATCGTTAATATTTCGGCATCGCTTCCAAGCTCCCTTCCCATGACTATGGTTGAGTAACCTACTAAGGTGCCGACCTCGAGTATCCTCTTCGGCTCATACTTTCTAACCAGTTCTGCAAGGACTTTCCCCTTCTCCGGCCCTATTATTGGGAGATACCTTTTTCTAGCCTCCCTCTCTATCCTAGCAAGGACCTCTTCAGCTCTACTCTTCTCCACTTCAATTCTCATTGAAGCCGATCTGCTTAAAAAGAGAAAGATTTCCTCAGCAAACGCCATGTACCAAATTATACTAATATAGAGGCGAAAAATGAAGGACTACATAACCGTCTCTGTTAAGATCCAAGGAAGCTTGGGGGAAGTCACGTGGGAATCATGAATGAAATTGAAAGAAGAACTGGAATCAGACTTAAATAGGATAGTAAGAGCCATAATTGGCATAGAAGGAGTCATAGCAGTAATTCTCTTCGGAAGCAGGGCAAAGGGAACTTACGACGAGTTCTCTGACTATGATCTGCTCGTCATCTTTGAGGACGATGAGGTCATGTGGAGGAACCGCAGGAAGCTCTATGAAAACGTCGGAAGACTAGTCCTTTTCACACAAACTCTAGCTAGGAGCCTCAGGGAGTTGAAAGAGAATACAGAGCCGACCTTCCTGCGTAGTGTGTTTGAAGGCGGAATAATCCTTTACATAAGGTACCCAATGACGGCGCCAGCAATCCTTCAAGAACTTCGCCCCATGGTAATAGTGAAGTACAGTCTCAAGAGCCTGAATCAGAAGGAGAAGATGAGGTTAATCTATCGCCTATACGGGAAGAGAGGTGTAAAATGAATTGTTCAAAGGAGCTTCAAAAATAAGCTAGCTCCAAGTGAAGTCAGGAGCTCGGTAAGCCAATAGCTAATAGAACACCCCTCAACCCCATCATCCTCTCAATTCTATTAATGATGCCTTCTCTCTGGCTCTCGAGCTCTTCTATGTAACTCTTAACTTTTTGCTCCAGTTTTTCCAAGGAATCTTCCAAGCTATTGAAGAAGGCAAGAGCCTTCTTTAGCTCTGGAAGCTCTGCATCCTCATCCTTGGCTATTCTTATAGGATCTATTCCTTCCGTGTTTTTGTAATGCTCCCTAAGACCCTTAACCATCTTAGCGAAGGTTTCGCTGAACACTCCTTCTATATCACTCTCAACTCTGTTTGTAATTAACTCTAGGCTCGGATCTTGCTCCCAAGTCCACATAAGCGAGGGGACGGCGAAGCCCGCAGCAGTTCCCGTCGATATCGTGGCCATTATCATGTTCGCCAACTTAGCAACTGGAACGAAGAAGCCAGTGATTCCTATCGCTATGCTGACTATGTTGAATAGCGTGCTCCAGAACCTTCTATCTGCCTCTTCCTCCTCAATTCTTTTCTTCAAAGAAGATTTGTAACCGTAGATTTCCCATTTTTGTTCCTCAACCAGTTTGACTAAGCTATTAAGTCTTTTGATCCTCTCTTCAATGCCGAGCTTGGCGTTAAGGAGCCTCTCAGCTGGTCCATATCTGTCCACTACGACCACAACGTAGTCCTCGCTTGGGGTATCAATGCCTTGCATTCCGCTGTCGTAGGCCCTGCATCTAATCGTTACTACCGCTTTTTCGATTGGAGTTAGGTAGACCACGCTGCTTCCATTCTTAGTGACCAAGAAAGCTCCTCTGTACTGCATACCAGCGAGCTCCCCATCCATTTGAACAGCATTTTCAAAGTTAGATAGCAAGCTCTTCGGGTGATAGACATTAACTATCGACCATTCGTACCTAACTCTGTCGTTCAAAGGGATGCTGAAGGGCTTCCTCCCTCCATCGTAAAGAGAAAGCGGCCCGCACCTAAATTCAAGCTCGTCTGGATCACGAGCTTCCGCTTGTAGGATCAGAGTTTGTCCTGTGCTGGCCCAAACAACTTTGGCTCTTCCGTCTGCCTCTCTGGGAAGGAGCTTTCCAGCTTCCATCACCTCTTTTTTAACCTCCTTTTCGGCAAGCTCAGCTATCTCTTCAATTAAGCTAGTTTGC
>JAVCBX010000099.1:0-3073 GCA_037917635.1 Thermoproteota archaeon
GGCCTTGTCAGGCGAAGTTCAGAGTTGAGAGGGTTGAGGACACGAGGATAAAGAAGAGAGCGTATATTGTCGATAGGGCAAAAGAAATCCTCAAAGAGATGAGCGAAAGATTTGTACCTCCTTCTCAAGAGATAGTCAAGAAAGTTGAGGAAGTCGTAAAAAGCGAGGAAGTTATCGAATATGGTCCAGATAGGCTTCCTGCGGGGCCAGGAATTGATGAGAGCGAGGAGATAATAATAGTGGAAGGGAGGGCTGATGTAATAAACATGTTAAAGAATGGATTCAAGAATGTCATAGGGATAGAAGGAACTTCCATTCCTCAATCCATCGTAGAGCTCTGTGAGAGAAAAAAGACAACTTTATTTGTGGATGGAGATAGGGGAGGTGAGTTAATAATAAAGAGTTTATTGAGCAAGACCAAAGTGGATTATGTCGCACGGGCCCCACCAGGGAAGGAAGTTGAAGAGCTAACCAGAAAGGAAATACATAAGTGCCTGAAATCGAAAGTCCCGATTGAGGAATTCCTCAAAAGGAAAGGGAGAAGACCTTCTAAATACAAGAAACTGATGGAGGAAGTGAGGGGGACTAGAGGCGCGTTGCTCCTCAGCGAAGATCTCAAGCTAATTGCAAAAGTTCAACTTAGGGATTTGCCCAAGCTCCTAAATCAAGCCAAGGATGCAAGGATTCTAGTTATAGATGGTGTGGTAACGAGGAGACTGTATGAGATGTGTAAGGACTCAACAATCAAGACGATTGTAGCTAGGGAGAGCAAGGTGAGGAGCAGAAGGGAACCTAAAGTAATAGTAGTTAGGGGTTAATCGTAATATATTTATCCCCTGGAAATTTAGTTTCTTCTATGAGGAAAATCTTTCCAGTAATTGTTCTTCTAATATTTTCCATTTCTCCAGCCCTAGCTGGGGAACAAGGAAATGTCATAGTGAAGAGAGCGTATTTGAACTTCGAGGCGATGAACGTAAAGAACCTATATGTTCACAATCTTCCAGAAATTACTTTTTATTTGAGGAATAACGGGAGTATAAGCGCAGTCATAATTAACGCTACATTAACTTACGATTCTACAGAAGCAATTCCAACCCTAATTCCAAGCGCAATTCCAAGTGGGTATATATCTATGATGTCCTTTGCCTTTGCTGATAAGATAAGTTGTGACGAACTCCAAACACCTATTCAACTGACACTTTCTGTTTACTATTATGCGACAGAAAGTGAGATTCAACTTTTCACTCACCAAACTACTGTTACCCCAGAAGATCCATATGAAGACTTGTTAATAATTCCGGATCTCCAATGGACTTTAAGTAGAGACCAAAGTGGTTCCCATTACTCCACCCCAGTTGGAATACAGTACGCAATGGAAATAGGGAAGGATTACTCATTATCCTATTCCCTCATAAATTCTGGTAGGGAGGAACTAAACTACAGGATGAACGTGAGTTATGATCCGAACTACTTGTTCATCATTTCCTCAAATCCGGAGAGCAGTTATCAGAGATCTGAACTTCCCTCAACAACTTTTTCCTTAGCTGGTGGTGGGGCAACCCCTTGGAAACATTCGATCACACCGATCTCAGCTGGCGATTCTCAAATAAAAATAAAGATAGAAGATCTAACGGATGGTGGCTGTGCTAATTTAAACAAGGAGATCACGCTGAGCGTGACAGTTTCTGTCCCTCCCGGTCCATTTGGGATGTACATTACTAGAGGATTAGATATGCTCGATCTACTACTAATTCTATGCTTAGCTATTTTAATCCTCGTAAAATTTTATAAAAAGGCCGGAGCTAAATAATATTGCGGCGGGCTAGGTGGGGCCTTGGGCGGGCCCTTAAGGAGCAGGAGCTCCGACCGAAGCCCTTACGGACCGAGGCCATGGGGCGGTAGAGCTTAGGTATGGGCCCCAGACCGTAACGATGAACTTTTGTCCCATAGGACCCATGGACGTGTGAACCGGGCCAGGCTCGGGAGAGAGCAACCCTAAGCACGTACCATGGGTGCTTATGGGGGTGCAGAAGGGAGCCAAGGTTTGGACAAGTCCGTGCTTAAGCTCTATCAACCCATGGTGCCCGCCGCATGGGCCCGTGGTCTAGGGGTATGACGTCGCCCTTACGAGGCGAAGGTCCTGGGTTCAAATCCCAGCGGGCCCAGAAAATCTAAAAATGTGGAAGGGCGTATTTAGACTATGGATTGGGAGATAAAGGAGAAGTATTTAGCAGTTTCTTGGGAAAAAGTGGAGGAGGCTTGCTTCAATTTAAGCAGAAAGGTAGAGTTAAGTGAGTACAGACCGGAAATAATAGTCGCAATTTCTAGAGGGGGTTTGATCCCAGCTAGGTTAATTGCAGATTATCTCGGAGTGCCAGAGTTAACCTCCATGCAAATCCAATTCTACAAGGGAATGGAGGAAGCAATTCCAAGACCCATAATAATTCAAGATATATCAACAAGCGTTAGGGAAAAGAACATCTTGATCGTGGATGATGTCGTTGATACTGGGAGGAGCATGAAGGCGGCCTACGAGCACCTTAAGAAAAGAGGTGCCTATGCTTTCAGATTGGCAGTTCTTTACAAAAAACCTTGGTCCCTAATAAAGCCAGACTATTTTGTGTACGAGACGGACTTTTGGATAATATTTCCTTGGGAAGTATCGGAGAGCCTTATTGCTTTGTATGAAAAGTTCAGGAAGAAAGGACTCTCTGAAGAGGAAATTCTGGTAAAGTTAAGAGAAATAGGTTTTGAGAGGAAGAAGACCGAGGACCTCCTAAATTTTTTGAAAAGATACGGGAGGATTAAGGAAGCCTAATGCTCAGCACTTTGCTTTCCCCATTCTTTTGCATGCTAACACCGTAGAGATAGTCAGCATTGCTTACGACAGTATCATTGTGGGTCACGAGGATGAGTTGAGATTTCTTGGAGTATGCTTTCAAGACTTCGACGAACCTTTCTGAGTTTAGCCTGTCTAGGGCAGCATCCACCTCATCCAAAATATAGAAGGGGGTTGGTTGAACTTCTTGGATCGCAAAGAGGAAGGATAAGGCAACTACAACCCTTTCTCCAC
>JAVCBX010000044.1:0-3060 GCA_037917635.1 Thermoproteota archaeon
TAGTTTTATTAATAAAAGGTACTCTAGGGCTGAGAGAGATTGACATCGCTTTTCGATGAGATGTATTTGAACTTCTACGCTGAGAAAGGTAAACTTATGTGGGGAAAGGCACCTTCTCAGGGCGTTGTTCGCTTTGCTGAGTTTCTGAAGAGTAAAGAAATGTCTGAAGCAATTGTACTGGACTCGGGATGTGGAGAAGGAAGGAACAGCATATATCTTGCTAAGCAAGGCTTTAGGGTTTACGGACTAGATATATCGGCAGTTGCAATAGAGAAGGCCAGGGAGTGGGCTGAAAGAGAGGGGTTGATCGATAAAATCTGGTTTGAGGTTGGGGATGTCTCTCAGATGGAGTTTAGGGATGAGTTTTTCGATGCAGCGATAGACATTAACACCATAAACTTCGTTAAGGTTAGGAGAAAATACGTAGCTGAGCTGTCGAGGGTACTTAAGCCAAAGGGATATCTCCTCCTAGAAACTTTAACTGAGGAGCACAAGCAGTATGGGATTCCTATGGAAGAGTTGGATTGGCTGATAGCTCCTTTCTTCGAGATCTTGGAAACGGAGAAGTTCACGGCTCCTTGGGGAGAGCAGAAGCTTCCTCACTATAGAATACTTGCTAGGAATAGGTAGGAGTTAACATTTCATGGAATCTTAGTCAGAAGAGAATTTAGCGCCTAATTATAGGAGTTAAAAGGGTTCTGCAGCTTTTAGCATGATTAATGCCTTCTGTTTTCCCTTTTTTGGAGACGAAAAGTAGAAAAAATTTGAATAACTTGAGAAGGAGGGGAGAGATCATCATGGATTTTAAGTTCTCTGAGGAAGAAGAGCTGTTTAGAAGTAGCGTTAAGGAGTTTTGCGAAAAACACATAGCTCCAAAGTGGATAGAAATCGATGAAGCTGGCCAAGGAACTCCAGTAGATCTCATAAAAAGGATAGGAGAACAGGGTCTCTTCTGTATCCCTGTTAGGGAAGAGTACGGGGGAATGGGTGGAACGCTCACCATGGCCGCCATAGCTGTTGAAGAAATGGCCTATTACGATCCTTCGATAGCAATTCCAGTTTATACGCTCTTATGCAATGGCTGGCCGATGCTCCTAGATCTATATGGTAGTGAGGACGCTAAATCTGAGATATTGCCCAAAGTGGCAGCTGGAGAGGCCTTCTTCGGCATAGCAACAACAGAGCCACAAGGGGGCTCTGATATAGCTGGAACGAGGGTTATAGCGAAGAGAAAGGGGGAAAAATGGGTTTTAAACGGTGAAAAGGCCTATATAAGCGGTGTAAGAGAAGCACTTAACCTTCCTTGGGGCGGAGGCTTCTTCCTCATAGCTAGAACGGGCCCTAAGGAAGCTGGACATAGAGCTCTTACTACTTTTGCCTTGCTTGTAAAGAGGAATGGAAAGGTTGTAGATGGCTTTGAACCGACTTATTATGAGGACATAGGAAGGACCGGAATCTCATGCGGAGGTTTCATACTCAACGATGTTGAGCTTGAGGAAAAGTACAGGATAGGCGAGGAAAACAGGGGCTTTTACTATACTATGGAGGGCTTTAATGTAGCTAGGATACTCGTTGCTGCGGCCGCAATTGGATCGGCTAAATGGGCTCTGGATCAGGCAAAGGAATGGTTTAGGGTGAGAAAGCTATTTGGAAGATACATATCCAGCTTCCAAGGTGTTAGCTTCAAGTTCGCTGAGTTATATTCCAGGCTCGAGGCCGCAAGGCTCACCATGTATAGAGCAGCTTGGCTTGCAGACCAGATCTACATTAAGAAGGATCCAGCCTACAACCCAAGGGACCTCAACGTCCCAGTCGCCATGGCGAAGATGATGGGACCTGAGGTTGCGGTTGACATATATGAAGAGGTCTTGAAGTGGTACGGAGCCTATGGATACACCAAGGAGTGCCCTCTGTTCAGAGGATGGCTTGGAACCTTCTCCTATGTAATAGGGGCAGAAGGAGCCCAAAACATCATGAGATACATCATAGCCCGGGATGTCATAGGAGCAGAATACGTAAAACCGGGTTAGAACTGCGAGCCCTTAATGCAGGGCCTAATGAATCTTTATCCCTCTCTCCTTTTTCTTAAGACCTCCTCTATCTTCCTTACTCTTTCTATTCTCCCCAGGGTTTTGTTTGCATCAAGCTCAGATTCTAAGGACATTGCAGGGGTCTTAAGACCTTCAATTTCCAGTACTATCGTATCTTTGCTGAAGTCTCCCTTATCTTTACACATATGACTCTCATCTTCCCTAATCTTTGGTTCTCCTAAACGTCAACTAAGATCTCGTTCACTCTAAGCTTCCCAAAGTGCGATGCTATATTTCTTTGATGACAAACTCCTTGAGGAGATGAGCCATCTTCTCAGCTCCTTCTCTGTCACTAATTATGCCAATATCCTTGGGTTTAACATCAACTCCTGAAGCGCTAAGTTTAGACTCCCTACAAGAGCCCATTTCACATTTTTAGCCTCTCAGCGAGAAGTTTTAGGGCTTTGAGACCTCTTTTTCAACCATTATGAGAAAAAACAGAGGACAACTAAAAAGTAGTGGAAAAAGAATGACTTAACTCCCTTTACCAGATATCTCCTTTAAAGCTTTTATGAGCTCAGGGATCACTTCATAGAGATCTCCAACTATGCCGTAATCTGCTGATTTGAATATAGGTGCTTCTGGATCCTTGTTTATTGCTACTATGATCTTTGAGTCCTTTATTCCTGCGAGGTGCTGTATGGCGCCCGAGACTCCAATTCCTATGTAAAGCTTTGGTTTCACGGTCACGCCAGAGAGGCCAACCCACTCAGTAAACCAGCCAAGATCCGCTGCTATTGGTCTGGTACATCCTACTGAGCCTCCTAGCATTTCTGCAATTTCTTCCAACATTTTAAAGTCCTCTTTCCTCCTTATCCCTCTTCCTCCAATCACAACCACTTCTGCCTCCTCAATTCTAGCGGCCCTTATCTCTTTGGACTTGAACTTAAGGAATTTAAGGCTTGGCTCTGGCAGTTCCAAACTAAATTCGATGAGTTCTCCTTTAGCTCCGGGTGATGCCCTTTCATAG
>JAVCBX010000181.1:0-3058 GCA_037917635.1 Thermoproteota archaeon
TGGATTCATTTCTCATCCTCCAGCAACCTGACAAAGGCATCCTCAAGGGATGGCTCAACGGTGCGAAAGTCCAGGATCTCAATACCCAAATCCCTTATTTCAGAAATTACCTCAAGTTTATTCTCGCTTCGACATGTGATTACAATCTCCTTACCTTTTATTTCAATCTCCTCTGCCCCGTGAATGTCGTCAGTTTTTATCTCAGGCCTTTGCTTTCCGTCCAGAGTTCTTACTTCGCTAACTAAGTACCTTGATGGCATGAAAATGGATTCATCACAGTTCTCAACCCTTCCAACGATGGTTAGGATCCCCATCGGCTCATATATCGTCTGACCGTACTTCTCCTCAACTTCTTCCTCTCTCTTAACTGGGTGAATGGAGAACTGTCTTCCTTTAAATAAACCCCTATTTATAGCCTTTTCTAAGAGCTTCCTTGCAACTTTTGGCTCTAGATGGTAATTTTTTGAGACTCCCTTCATCCTCCTCTCAAGAAGCATTCCGGTAAGTGGACTAAGCTCCTCGCAACTCTCATAAACTTGAGGAAGCTTTTTTAAGACTTTTTTGGAGCTTTCCCTTCCATAGATAACTAAATCTATGTCAGAAAACTTCGGATCATGAATTTCAAGCAATACAGAACCTGTTACTCCGAAATCCTCTCTATTCACTTCGCATTCCTTGGAAATGATGGAGACAAGTTCTTTTATCTCTTCTTCCAAGGGATCTCTTTCATTTTTTAGAAAAATCTCTTTTAATCTCTCTTCTGGAAGAAAATGAGTTTCTATGTTCTTGATAAGGACCGCAGTAATTGAAATATTAAGAAAAGGATCGTCGTAAAGGTACTCAGGCTTTTTCCTCTTAAGGTAGTCTTGAGTCGAGAGAACACCTAGAGTGCTGTAGTGCGGGAGGATCCTACTGTACCTAATATTCCCCTTTTTCCACAGACTCTCCTTCTCAGCTTCTTGAGGAACATATTTAAGGTAGGATATGACCCTATCGGGAGGATGAACGTTTCCAATCACGCAGAACAACATTCCTTCTTTGTCCATTAGATAATCTCTGTCCCTAAAGCAAAGCTTTTGTCTTTCTGTGCCCCCAGCCATGAGGTAACACTCTCGCGTTTAAGGCATCAAGGACTTCTTAAGCATATCATGATCCACCTTTCCAGCGTAAAATGTGCTTCCAGTTCTCGTGTTGAAGACGCATATGGATCCCGGGGCGAAGAAAGCTGGATCCAGCTTTGACCAGTCGAAGTTCACTGCCTTTAACGTTTCGTAAGAGGGCTTCCCGTAGTATGCGGAGGTGAAAGCTGGCGCTTTATCGACCAGCTCCTTTAGCTTTGAGTCATCTTCACATTCGACCATGTAGGAAGTAGATCCCCCGTATATGAGGGCATCCTCCTGCCTAGCAAGCGTGACCCTTTCGTCAGGATGGATTGGCATGATTGGCGCTGATCCTGTGCCGAAGATCACCTTCTTAGGGTCGAATCCTAGGTAGTCAAGCCTATACATTCCCACCTCAGCTATCCTGCCTGAGACCTGAACGGAGCCAGCAGTTGAGTTAGTTGTTGTTAGTATCAGGAAAACGTTCTCCGGCTTAACACCACAGCTATCAGCGACGTATTTCGCCACATCGTCCTCAGGAAACTTGTTGGTCTCTAGCATGAGAACTGCGACGTCGCTATCGTCTCTGTACTCTATCTTCTCGAACACCTTCTTAGGCTTTAGAGCTAGGGCTCTCGCTGGACCTGATGCCATCGAAAAGAATTTCTCAGTTTTTACCCCCCATCCAGCGAGCTGCGATCCAAGCAAGGAGATTGCAGGATAATCTGTGCTTACGAAGATCATGGGAAGCGTAAATCCTTCGTAGTCCATTTGCATAAGCTTCGCCTTTCCAAGCCCTCCCATCGCTATCTCGGTAAGCTTAAGCCCTGTCATCAGGCCTCCCTTTGCCTTAATGCCGGTATCTATGACAGTAGCTCCCGATGGAAGCTTCTGCACCGATATTCGGTAGTACTCTGGCTCGCTCAACATCTTATCGACTATTCTCATTGCTAAACGGTTTATGCTTATTCCTGACATATCACACCTCCTCCAACAATTCCTCATAAAACCTTAGTTGGGGGTTAGACGGCTTGTTAATGTAGAGCCTGCCCCCGCAGGCTTTTGAGGCAAGAGCATCTCCAGTGAACAGGTAAAATGGGCCTTCTATCTTCTCCTTCTTTACCTTTGTTATCTGAACTATGCTATCTATGTAAAAGCCTGGAAGCACGCTCGGCAACTTACCGCATATCACTATGGACCCACCTGTCATGTGAGCTCCGGCTTTTCCATCGCAGTTCCCTCTTATCAGGATTTTTCCTCCCATCATTTCGGAGCCGGGGAAGGGTCCTGAGCTTCCATCAACTATTATGGTTCCCTTAACCATTCCATGCCCTATCCTGGCTCCTACTGAGCCGTGTATCACTATAGTGCCGTTCTTCATGCCCTTCTTTCCAACCCTTCCCCTCAATCTGCCTCCTACAAAGGAGCCTGCGTTTCCAAATACCTCAATTGTCCCGCTAGCCATCTCCGCTCCAAGCCAAGACCTCACATCTCCCCTTACCTCTATCCTTCCTCCCTTCATCCACCTTCCTAAGTAGTGGCCAGCCGATCCTTTGATGGTTATAGAACCCCCGCTCATCCCCTCGCCTATCCTGCAAAGCTTCCAAACATCTCCCTCAATTACTATGTGAGTCTCTTCAACTCTCTCTCCAGAATTTCCCTTTATCTCGAAGAGATCTTTGAGCTTCCTAACCTCTGATCCCTCATAGATTTCTAAAGAACCTATTTCTTCCAAGCTCTTTCCAGCAAACTCATCTGGACTTATGCACTTCGCATCAACAAGCACCTTGAAAGGCCCTCGAGGAACTAAAGTGATAGTCATAGGATCAACTCCCCACGACTATTCTCTCAGGATATCTTATCTCATCATCACTCACGATGTAGTTCGAAAACTGGATCGTATACCATTGCTTGAACTTCTCCTTTACTTCCTTCATTACTTCCTCAATCAGCTCTTC
>JAVCBX010000001.1:0-3055 GCA_037917635.1 Thermoproteota archaeon
ATCGGATCCCCGTTAACTATGGTGCCTAGAGGTATCGTGTAAATGAAGTCCGGCGATTGAAGCTGGAGCTGGAAGCCGTAGAAGTCTATCATTATGCCTATTGGAACCTCTCCTGATATCACTGCAAACTGAGCTTCAACAGACCCGCCATAGGGCCTGCCGTTTGCCGCCAAACCCGTGAGAAGCACCCATCCTTGCTCCCATCCCTCTTTTTGCAGAATTATCTGATATATTCTGCTGTGAGAGGTTGAGGTGGTGGATCTAGCATATGATATGGCTGGAAGGGGAAGCATCCTGCCGTAAACGGGGCTTGATAAGTCTTCCCAAGTTTTGGGTTCGGGAAAGCCCCTTTCCTCCAGCATTTTCTTGTTATAGGTGAATCCGAATGAGGAGATCGCTGCTGCAACCCACATGATCTTTCCATCCTTGTAAAGCTTCATTTCGGCACCAGATATCACGTCAGGTATCTTGTTCACCTCAGCCAAGAGTTCTGGATCTGTCATTGGAGCTACTAGACCTCTTTCAACTAAGTCGTTAAAGACGGTTGGTCCACCTCCCCAAGCAACATCTGGCTTCTCGGTCTTTATCACATCAACCCATAAAGCGAAGTTTGGGCTGTAGAATTTTAGATCAACTATATCATATTTCTTCGCTAAATCCGACTTAAGAAAGGCTGCTTTCGTCACTTTCCAGATGTCGCTTGCGTGTCTGGTTATTATCTTCAACACAATGCCTTTCTTTGGAGGCGGGGTTGGTGAAGGGGTTGGTCTCGGACCCCTTTGTCTCAAGAAGACAACCCCGATTACTAATACCAGAATTAGCACGATTCCTCCAATAACTCTTTTATCCAATATTTCTCACCCATTATTGCAAGAAAACGTTTATCTTGAGCTCTTAAAAATTTTCAAAAAAGGGGAGGAGAGGTTGTTATCTCTTCCTGAGAACCACTACAGCGACTACGACTATTACTATTATCACTATTATTCCAATGAGCGCTGGCATGCTTAGCGTTGGCCCTTCAACAGTTGTTCCCCACTTAAAAGCGTTTATTATGAATGTCATCCCTTGGAGAGTCACTCCGTGGTACTCTGGGGTTCCAATGAATCTATCTCCAAGCAGAGACTCTCCCGTAACGATTACCTTGCCCTTTGGTTTGAAGAGACCTAAATCTATTATCTCTGCTGCCGCTTCAACGAACTGACCCGTCTCACCAACGCTATGAGCCTTCGGATCCACCCCATCGTGGCTGACGACAGTACCATCGGGGCTCGATCTGTAAAGCCAAACCACATTTGGACCTTCTACTTCACTGAACGGGACAAACTTTCCATTCTTGAACCCTATCACGAATGTCGGTCCGTGGAACAAAACTTTAGGAGCGTCCTTAGTTATCTCTGTAGCCCAACCTGCAGTGTTCGCCTCATAGCTAACTACCCTGTATCCAGCCCCGGCGTTTGAGGTTGGATCCTCAAGGGACGCGTATTCGAGCCTCAAAGAGGAGCCTATTGCTGCCAATATCTTGTTGGGCTCATCAGCTTTGAAGGATATGTCCTCAGGCTTCAAATACGGCTCTGTGTAATCGCTGTCAGCTCCTACCCATATGAACTTGCCCCCCTCTAGGAACCAGTTCTTTATGGCTTGAATCTCGCTGTCGGAGAAAACGCTATCGTAGTTGTATAGCTTACCTATCACAAGAGCATCCACGCCCTTAAGGTTCTCAGGAGTTATTTCGGTTATTTGCTTAACTTCAAAGCCTGCTGCAGTCAAGTTTCCGACTAACCACTTGAGGTTTGTCTGTCCCCACTTGGTGTCCAGGTCCTTTACTCTGCCAGGCGTGACATCAAGTGCTACAACCTTTGGGCTCTCTGCATTAATGCCAAACACGATGATCGGAACTACTAACGTTGCAATCAAAAAGAAGACTATACTTCTCTTCATTTACACCACTTTGATTGATTTTGAGCCCATTCTTATTAAAACTTACGCGGTATGATGCATCTCCTGAACTTCTACCGCAAATTACATTCGAATCGTCGATTATTTCCTCTTTTTCGTTGTAATTATGACCAACAAAGTCGATAAAATTGCTATTATTACAATTATTAGCACTATCATTTTGGGAAAGGGCTTGGTTATCTCGCTTTCAATCTCTTCCTCTATAACGATCCTTCCGCCCCTTGTTTTAACCCTCCCCTCCGCATCTTCAGCTTCCACAAGATAGTACACAGCAGGAGTTCCCTTTGATACCTGAAATCGATCGATGAAAAGGGCTTCATTCATCCTAAGAAGCTTAACATCTTCCCACGTCTTATTATCGGTGCTGTACTTGAGAGTTACGTTTTTTACGCCGAGAACGTCGTCCCTTGCTGTTACGTTAACCCAAATAATGTTTGCTCCTGCTCCGTAAACTATTTCCTCTTTTAACTCAACCTCATATGGAGGCTCCCTGTCCTCATCTGACCAAAGCTTGATGAGCTTCGCCTCTTCAGGCCTAACATCGATTTTAAGTTCTACCAAATATTTTCCGTCTCTCGTCCTGTTGATTTGGCTTATAACAGCTCCTTCTACTCCAATTGGATTGGAAGCTAGCTTGACTTTGTAGGAACCAGATAAGCTTAGGGGAAGGCGATTATTTATGTAAAGGGAGAAGCCTTTTGCCTCACCATCGTTGACCTGAAACACAACGATGCTGAACTCCTCAAGGTATATAGGATCATAAGATACCTTAAGCCACTCAACATCACCCGAGGAAGTTATGGTAAATATCCTGAAGCCTGGACGTGCTCTTCCAACCCCCATTCCGTAAGAGTTGGGATTCGTTACCATCAAGATGGGCTCCTCAAACACATAACTCTCGTGCATATGGCCAGAGAGGACTATCGTCACATTATGTCTGAGCAAGGTTTCCATTATTTGCTCAACATTAACCTCGCTCGTGTTCAATAGAGCAAAGAGAGGGTGATGAATCAACAAGATCTTCACCCGTTTTTCGGATGCCCCTTCCAGATCTTTTTCCAACCATTCAAGCTGATCCCTTGTCAGTCTTCCGTTAAGA
>JAVCBX010000050.1:0-3050 GCA_037917635.1 Thermoproteota archaeon
CTCTATACCAGAGGAGTCTCCGGCCACATACATTCCACGCAAAGTCGTTCTCATATCCTCATCGTGAAGAGGAACCTGCCCTCCCAGTTCTGGAATGTATGCTAGCCTGCATCCGGCTTGAGCAGGGATCTCAGAGGCTGGAGTAAGACCTACTGCGAGGATTATCGTGTCAATATCTATCCTACTTTCACTTCCCTCTATTGGATTCCAGTTCTCGTCAAGTTGAACTATCTCTGCCCCTTCAACCCAGTTCCTTCCTATTGCCCTCTTTATCGTGTGTTTCAGATAGATTGGAACTCCAAGCCTCCTTACTTTTGCTGCGTGGACGAAGTAGCCCCCTATCCTTGGCATAGCCTCTACTATGGCTTCAACTTTCATTCCAGCTTGAATCATTTGATAGGCAACTATCAAGCCGACATTTCCAGCCCCAACGACCAGGGCCCTCTCTCCAGGCTTCACGCCGAAAACGTTCATCAGGGTCTGAACCCCTCCAGCTCCGTAAATCCCCGGAAGATCGTTATTTGGGAATATGAGCATGTTTTCCCTTGCTCCGGTTCCAACGACAACTCTATCAGCCTTTATAACCCTTATGCGAGGCTCTGTAAGAGAAGGGGCTATAAGAACGTGTTTATTTCCCTCTGTATAATCAGCAATCACGGTTGAGCTCAAGATCCAGCTTCCTCCGAGTTCTTTAAGGTCTTTGAGTAGCATTTTAGCAATTTCTACTCCACGAATGCCTGCATAATTCTCCTTAGAACCGAAGAACTTGTGAGTCTGCTTTATGAGCTGTCCTCCCGCCTTAAAGTTCTCATCTATTACTATAGCGCTGCATCCAAGTCTTCTGGCTGTTATTGCAGCTGAAAGTCCAGCAGGGCCTCCCCCTACTACTGCAAGCTCCACATCAATCTTCTCAACCTCAGCTTTCTCCTCAGCACTAGAGGGAAGGATTCCTAGACCCCTCTCTTGTCTTTTCACTTCTAACCCGTTTCTGACTGGAAATATACAGGTTCTAACGTTTGGAATCCCATTAACGGTCATTAAACAAGAAGAGCACTTGCCTATACCGCAGAACCATCCTCGGGGCCTTCTTCTTTTGTAGCTCCACGAGAATATCTTAATGTCTGATGCGTAAAGGGCAGCTGCGATGCTCTCCCCTTCATAACCTCTAATTCTCTCACCTTCAAAACTGAAAATAACCTCTTTTTCCCTAGGAAACTCGAGAATCGGGTGTTCCCTTATCCTAGCATCCAAGGGCATTCAGGCGATCTACCAAGAGGTAGAATAAAACTTTAACAAAATTCGAATCAGAAAGCTGCTTAGTCTTATGGAGTATTGATTTTTTAGGTTTAGCTTCGGTGCCCGAGGGATGATATTTATTTTTGGCTGTCAGCTCAGTTCGATTTTATGCTATCTCCAATCCTTCTTGGATCCATCGCAAGCCTTTTAACAGGCCTTTCTACTGCAATAGGAGCGCTTCCTCTAGTTTTCACGTCAAAAATGTCGGATAAGGTGTTAGATGCTTCCTTAGGCTTCTCAGCAGGGATTATGCTTGCTGCCTCCAGCTTCAGCCTTTTGATCCCGGCCTTGGAGATGGGGTGGAATATGGGTGGTATTCATTGGCTTATTAGCGGGAGCCCTATTCATAGACGTTGCTGACAAGTTAATCCCTCATGAACACATTTTCAAAGGGTATGAGGGCCCTCCTTCGAGGCTTTCAAAGGTTTCACTTATGATACTTGCTATCGTAATACACAACCTCCCAGAAGGGGTAGCAGTAGGCGTTAGCTTCGGAGGAAACATTAGCACTGGGCTTGTAGTTTCCATGACAATAGCCCTTCAAAACGTACCTGAAGGGATGGCAGTAGTCTTTCCATTGGTGAGAGAGGGCTTCAAGAGGAGAAAAGCCGCATGGTACGCCGCATTAAGCGGTCTAGCTGAGCCGCTCGGAGGGATTCTGGGGGCATTGTTGGTCTCGATCATGGTATCAATCCTTCCGGTAGCCATGGCATTTGCAGCTGGAGCCATGATATTCGTTGTAAGTGATGAGATGATCCCGGAGAGCCATGAAGGGGACACGAAAGGGCCGCTACATTTGGAGCGATTGCTGGCTTTGCCCTAATGATGCTTCTCGACAATTTGTTCTGAGGTCTCACAAAGGGATTTTGGTCCATGGCACTTTTAAGCGAAGATCGCATTAAGTAAAAGGTAGCATGCTTAAGCTAAAGGTAAGACGTTTGGGATTTAAGGTTGGAAGGCGGCTCGTTCTAGTTAACGAGGAAGATGCCGCTTCTCGAGGAATGAAGCTAAATGACAGAGTTAGAGTTGAGCACAAGGGTAAAAGAGCCTCCGCATTCCTCACCATTTCTGAGAAAGCTGAGAGAGGAACTGCTGCTCTATCAGATGAGCTGATTGAGGTTTTGGGCGTTGAAGAAGGAGATCTCATAAACTTATCCCTTTGTGAAAGACCTCTTTCCTTCAAATACATCAAAAAGAAGATGGAAGGACAGGCCTTGCTTCCTAACGAGATAAGAGCAATAGTTGAGGACGTTGCAAACTATAACTTGACTGATTTGGAAATTGCAGCTTTCTTGCTCTCTCAAGAGTTCTATGGAATGAGCATGGATGAAGTAGAGGCCCTTACTAGGGCTATGATTGAGACAGGTGAGAGAATAGAGTTTGGAAAGCCTGCGTTTGAGAAGCACTCGATTGGAGGAGTTCCTGGAAACAAGGTAAGCCTTCTAATAGTGCCAATAGTAGCTTCATTTGGTGTTCTCATACCTAAAACTTCAAGCAGAGCGATTACGAGCCCGACTGGAACTGCAGACACGATGGAAGTACTTGCCCCCGTGGAGTTCACAGCAGAAGAATTCAAAGAGATGGCTCTGAAGGTTGGAGGGGCCATAGTCTGGGGAGGGAAACTTGGCTTGGCTCCGACGGATGACATCTTCATAAGGATCGAGCATCCGCTTGGAATAGATCCAAGGGGCCAGATGTTGGCATCCATAATGTCAAAGAAACTTGCAACGGGGATAAAGGCCCTGGTTGTGGAC
>JAVCBX010000018.1:0-3047 GCA_037917635.1 Thermoproteota archaeon
TAATTGGGCTGGCTGGAGTCCTGCTCTCGAGCCTAACATTTTTCGCCCTGATAAACCCTCCTGAAGGCGCTAGTTTTGGTGCTATCTTGGGAATAGCAGTTCTAGTCCTTTTCAGCCTAGTTTACGGCTCAGTTCTGCTAGCAGTTGGTGCCTTGGCCTGTTACGGTCTGGGCAGGTTCTGGAGATCAAACGCTTTGAAGACTGTGGGGAAGGTATATGGGGGATGGTTGGCAGCATCTTGGGCCATCCTGCTATTGCTTGGGCTAGTAAATTTGCTCCAGTGAGATTTTGAAAGGAAAAACGCAAAGCACGTCCCAAGGATTTTCATAGAATTAGTGGAAGTTTAACCAGCCATCTTAATTTAGGCCCTCTAACATTCTAGGTGAGCCTAAGAAAATCGTTCATTGACTAGCTCGTTAGCTTGATCCAGTGCTGTGAAGCATCCTTTAGGACAACGCTCCTTCTCTTCAGTTCCTCAAACTCACGAGGCGTGTATGTTAATATCTCGAAGGAGAGGTTTTTATCAGCGAGCAACCTGACCCTCTTGTATCTCTCATGAATTTCTAGACCTTCGAAAGACGGAGATATTACAATTAAGTCTATGTCACTGTCGTGAAGCCAATCCCCTCTCGCGAAACTTCCGAAGAGGTAGACTTCAACCTGCCCAATTCTTCCCTTAAGGACTTAACGAGGGAGATAAGAGATCTCCTTACCTTTTCAGGAAGTTGACTTAAATCCACACCTTTCCTCAACTAACTTCACCACCTGCTCTGCAAGTTTGACCATCTTAGCTGCTAGTTCGCCCTTTATGCTGATAGATGGTCTTCTAAGCCAAGCCCAGCATTAGGATACCTTGAGATGATGTAGTATGGAGACAACTCCGAAATCCCTTCCTCAAGCTCTTTAGGAAGCATAAGTTGGCTTCTAACCGTCTCGTATATCCTCGTTAAATCACGAGTTCTTGGAGGTAATTCCCTCAAAGAATCATGATGCCAGCCTTTAAGTACTTCTCCACAGCCTGTTGTGCCATAAAAACTGCTAGGCTGTAATCTTCATCTTTCAAGGCCTTTTTCTGCTATATGAAGATCTTTTTCCTTCGAAGAACTAATCTTCGGCTTCTTCTCTCCTTATCATTCGGAAGAAATGTAGGCCTTTTAAATAAAAGCGATCCCTTTAATGAAAGAAGCCTATTAAGGCTAAACAAAGTCCAATGGCGGAAGCAGCGTGATGGTAGCGTGTATACCTTAGTACATGCAAAACTAACTAGGCCTCCGAAAAGCTCTTCTCCTAAAGTACTTGGACTGCTCCTTCTCCAACCCCCCAAAACACACTAGGAAGAAGAAATAGATTCGAACTTTCACTCAGTTTCTCCCCAATTCCCATTCACAAAGCCGGGTGCGCGCAAGGATAACTCTTGGAGGGAGTTGTCAAGAAAGATACTTCTAACGCGCGTGCTATCAGGATCTTGGCGCTGAGATCGAGGAAACCGAGAACATTTTGCTAGTTCTCATTGCCTTTAAACGGGGATGAGGTAACGAGGATGTTGTACGGGTCTTAGGCATGCGATGCGAACTTAGACAAGATGAGAGCGGAAGGTTTGCGGCATTTCCTGGAGGAATAAGGGCTTAGGAATCAATGGTACTGTATAGAGTACTATTTTTTACTCGAGTTGACTCGGGCAAAATTTCGGAACCCGTTCCACTTGACCGATAATCCGGTTCTACTCCATAAGGGATCCGGCTTTAGAGCGCTTGGAGACAGAAATCGAGCGATCACTTATATATTGATTTAGGGTAGGTATATTTAGGTATATTCTGTATATAAGGTGAGTAGGATGGTTAAGGTAAAGACGAGCATCTACGTTGATGAAGAGCTGTGGGACAAGTTTAAGAAATACGCGCTAAGGGAGGGGAAGAAGGTAAGTAGTCTTCTTGAAGAGATTATGAGAGACGAGATGGTTAAAGAGGTGTTAGATAGCGTATTGCTTGAGCTGGCCGGCTCAGAAGGTTATGAAATAGATTTCGAGCCTGTCAAGCCTAAGGAAGGGCTCGTTAGCGAGTTAATTAGAGAGATGAGGGATGAGAGAGCAGATCATATATCTAGATAGTAGCGCTCTGGTGAAAAGGTACATAAAGGAGCCAGGCAGCGATCTCATTAGACGACTTTACCTTAAAGCCTACTCCGGGGAAGCTACCCTCTCCATTAACATATGGAATATTGGAGAAGTTCTAGGAGCTCTTGATAGAGCAAGACGTGTGGGAAGGATCGATGATAAAACATATGATCTCGTTAGGAGAAGATTTCTGCTTGAAACGAGAAGGTTGATGAAGTTAGGCTCCATGCTAATAGCCCCGTTGAGAGCAAGAATTCTCAGGCAAGCGTGGAAGCTGATAGAAAAGTACCATATATACGAGGCAGACGCCATTCAAGTGGTTTCCGCAAAGCATGTCAATGCCGATAGTCTCCTAACCGGGGATAAGCGATTGCATGAGGTAGCCGCAGATGAAGGATTAAACAGCAAATACTTGGGATAAATCGCTCTAAAAGCTCCATAGCTATCCGAGATCTGATCATAGCTCCTTCGTTCGCGTATCGGGGCGGGCGTTTCTCATACCCTTAACCTTCTCCAGGAGCTTTCCAGGAGGTTCGGCTCGGAATGACAGCCTGGTCTGCAACCTGCTACTCGCTGAAATTTCCCTAAATGGTTCTAGCCCGAAGGATCATGAAAAAGCTTGGCTGCGCGCTATCAGGGCGACACCAAAGTATCTCATATCACAAGACCTCTCTTGATTTCTTTTCTTATGTTGAGGACTGATCGCAACATTATTCCTCAAAGAGGCTCGGCAATAGCTAGTTCACCATCCTCTCTGATTCTCTTATGGGTTTCTATATTGTAGGCACCGAATTCCTCCTGCCCATCTCTATTGGATTGCAACTGAGTGCTTAGCTCTGGAAATCTCCATCGTTCGGTGAGGTTAAGGTGGCGTCATTTTCATCTTAGCAAAGGTGATGAACGCCGATCCACGCAGATCGTGGATCCTCTTTAT
>JAVCBX010000109.1:0-10919 GCA_037917635.1 Thermoproteota archaeon
AGTATCCGCTGTCCTGGGTCCTCCTTCCCTTATCTATTAAGCTATCTCTGCTTGCCATTGAGTGGAATATGAACTCCGTTGGCCTCAAGCCAACGTAATACCCGTTCCTAACGAAGCCTCTAGCCTCTAACGTCAGATCTCTTGGCCTGAAGTAAGATAGAACCCTCTCCTTGAACCCTTTTCTTGGTCTGCCGCTTGTAAGGACGAAGCCTATCTTACTCTTGACCGACTGCTGCCCTACAGAACCAACGACCTGAGCTAGGTTTGAGAGGGATCCTCTAGCCCCTGTTTTCGCCATTATAATTGGGTCGCTCTCTGGATCCGCATATTTCTTGACTAACTCGTGAACTTCTGATCTTAGCTTGTCAAGGGTCTTCGTTATTTGGAAGTCAAGCATTCTCTCCTCCATCAAAGCCCTTACTATCTCTTCTTTAGTTCTAGGCATCCTAACCTCAGCTCTCCTAGATTCAAACTCCTTTACCCTCTTTAGGGTGTCCCTGTAAGCAGTTTCAAAGACCTCGTCTAGCTTCTTATAGAAGTCCTTTGGCATCTTCAGCTCATCGAGGGACATCGTTATGCCTTGAAGTTCGGAGATCTTTGCAAGCATTTTGATTGATCTGTTTAGGAATTTGATCGCCTCATCCTCCCCGAAATCCCTTATGATAACGTCTATCAGGGTTAGCTTTGCTTTTACCAGAGTGCCTATTATGTCATCATCTATGACCCCCATGAGGAGCTCTCCATCCCTTATCACGACGTAAGCATCGTACGGGCATTCTTGCTTAAGACACTCGGCACATCCCTCGCAAACAGCAGCTCTTCCCTCGAAAGTCAATCCTTTAGGGAGTAGAGCCGAGAAAATCTGCTTTCCAGTCCACAGCTCAACTGGCTTCTTTATGGCAGGCTCCGGAAGCTCAGTTATGCCAGCCTTGGCAAGTATATCGCAGGCCTCTTCCCTCGTATACACTGAACCTTTCTTGGTCAGAATGTAGGCAGCCGAAATGAGGTCCTGTTTAGCTCCTATTATCGAGCCTCCTGTCCTTGGAGATAAGAGATTCCTCTTCACGCTCATGAGTTCTTCAGCTTCTATCCTCGCTTCCATCAACTGAAGAGCGTGAAGATTCATCTCATCCCCATCGAAGTCCGCGTTGTAGGGGACACAGGCTCCTGGATTAACCCTAAAGGTCGAGCCTGAGAGTACCCTCACCTTGTGGCTCATCATAGAGAGCTTGTGAAGGGAAGGTTGCCTGTTGAATAGAACGTAATCTCCGTTGAGAAGATGCCTTTCTACTACATCTCCTGGCTCCAAAGCTTCAGCTTCTCTCTTTAACACGTCCTTCTTAAGCACTTTAAGGCTAATAGGCCTTGTTTCGCCTTTCTTCCTTATATAGTTCGCTCCTGGATACTCATAAGGCCCCCTCATGACGAGCTCCTTCAACTGCTCTATGTTCCACTCGTTCACGTACTCGGGAATGGTAAGAACTTTTGCTATCTCAACGGGAACTCCCACCTCGTCAACTCCTATCATAGGATCAGGGGAGATTACAGTTCTACTGGAGAAATCAACCCTCTTTCCGATTAGGTTCTTCCGAAGCCTTCCCTCCTTTCCACTTAATCTTTGGAAGAGGGCCTTCAGCGGCCTATTACTCCCTCTCTGAGTAGCTACAGGAAGGCCTGTGGCCGCGTTGTGGAAGAAAACGGCTACAGAGTACTGAAGAAGCTCCCATTCTCCCTCTATAACGCTGTCAGGAGCTCCAGAAGCTATCGACTCGCCTAGCTTTTGATTGGCCTTAATTATATCTACCAAAAGATGAGTAAGGTCATCTTCAGATCTTTCTCCTGTTTCTAGGAAGATCGAAGGTCTTACAGTTGGGGGAGGAACCAAAAGAACTGTTATAATTATCCATTCAGGTCTTGCTCTCTCGGGGTTAAAACCTAAAATCATCGCGTCCTCATCAGGTATCCTCTCAAGCCTGTCTCTAATCTCATTTGGCCAGAGCCTCCTTGGCTCCGGCTCCTTCACTATAAACTTATAGAACTCCTTAAGATCAACCAGCTCAACCCTTGCCCCACAATGCGGGCACTTATTGGACTTTGAAAGGTACTTTTCCACCTTCTTCTGGGCCTCTTTAAAGATGTCATCATCTATCTTCTTGTTGGGATTTTCCTCCCAATATTTCCTGGCTTTCTTAATGAGTTCCTTCCTTTCATTCTCAGGAAGCAGAACTCTTCCGCACTGCGGACATGTCATGTTTAATATGTACTTCAGAAGCCTGGAATAACCTATGTTTATCACGGGCTTAGCGAGCTCTATCCTTCCAAAGTGTCCTGGACAGTGCTGTGGATAGTTTCCGCAGGTCGGGCACCTCTGCCTAGGGTTGATTGTTCCAAGCCTTGGGTCGAGCACTCCTCCTTGAACCGGCATTCCTGCCTCATCGTATGCAGCAGGCTCCTTGATCTCTATCATCCCTATTTTCCTGATGTCCTGAGGGGACATCAATCCGAATTGAAGCTCCTTCAAGACGTAGCTTATGGCTTCCTCCCTCCTTGGCGATGGTGTTATTAGAGAAGACATGATCTCACCCCCTCAAAGGTCCTCCTCCACCTTCAGTCTCACGTCTATGAGTCCGGTCATGAGCTCTTGCATGAACAGGACTGTAGCGTATCCAGTGATCCAAGGCATCACCTCAACCGCCTCCCTACACCTTGGGCAGAAGAACGAGTTGGTTAGCGAGTTGAAGAAGGCAAGAGATCCGCACGTTTTGCAAACGTAGACCAAGGTCTTATCGGAGCTCTCAACATATCTATCCTTAAGGCTTGCTGCTGCTCCATGAGCGAGCAAAACCTCTCCCTCCATCTCACCGAGCCTTAATCCTCCTCCTCTTGCCCTTCCCTCAACTGGTTGTCTTGTTAAAACCTGAACTTGCCCTCTGGCCCTTGCGTGGATCTTGTCCTTTACCATGTGCTTTAGCCTCTGATAGAAGCTTATTCCAATGAAGATTTTCGCCTGAATCATTCTGCCAGTTCTGCCATCGTACATAATCTCCTTGCCAGAGGGTTCAAAACCTAACTTCTTCAGCGCTTCTTCAAGATCATCAATCTTCTCTGAAATGAATGGAGTGCCGTCAACGAACCTCCCTTCTAGAGCTCCTACCTTGCCTGCAAGTATCTCTATTAGCTGACCGATAGTCATTCTAGATGGGATGGCGTGGGGATCCAAGATTATGTCCGGCGTTATCCCATCCTCTGTGAATGGCATGTCCTCTTGGCTATATATCATACCAATAACTCCCTTCTGACCGTGCCTAGTGGCGAACTTGTCCCCGATTTCCGGAGGCCTTGTGTCCCTTACCGTCACTCTAACCATCTTCTCCCCTTCTACAGTAGTAGCCAAAATCACATCAGATATTACCCCTTCCTCCCATGCTCTCATGCTGACAGAGGTATCCCTTCTCTCGAATGCATATGGCATTCCTCCTCCACCTATTAGCTCTGGAGAGAACCTCGGAGGGCTGGTTCTACCTATTAACACGTCTCCCCCAACAACCTCGGTCTCAGGTCCAACAATTCCATCATCTTCCAGCTTCTTGTAGTTGTCCTCCTCTCTCTTTCCCATCACTCCGTCCAGAGGATACGGATTTTCGAACCTATCTCCTTCAACTATGGCCTGTCTCCTTGCAATTGCCTCATAAGTCCTGAAGAAAATGCCTCTTGCCAATCCCCTATCGATGGAGCCCTTGTTCATAACCAAGGCGTCGTCCATGTTATATCCATCCATTGGAAGGAGCGCTACAACCATGTTCTGGCCAGAGGGCCTGAGATAGTACCCAGTTATTTCCTCAGTCCTAGTTTTGACTATCGGTCTTTGGGGATAATAAAGTAGATAGGCCCTACTGTCTAGTCTAAGCCTCCAATTGGTTGAGTAAGGCCCTAGCCCCTGCCTTATCATGTTGCTACCTATTATATCCCTTGGAATTGCGTTGTGTTCTGCGTATGGTATCTCGCCTGCTGCAACTCCAAACATCATGTAAGGGGCAAAGTCTAGGTGAGTGTGCTCTGGAGTTATCTCATCTATGCTTTGGGCTATTAGAGCCGATTCTTCTTCATCAGCATCTAGAAGCTCAACGATTCCCATTTTCACAAGATCGGAGAACTTAACCTCTCCTGATTCTACCTTATCTAGTATGGATATTGCCTCTTCTATCTTATTGACTGGAATGAGGGGCCTTCTAATCCTTCCTTCATCTGCATTTATTACCAGAACGTTTTCATCCTCCTTATATGCTATGTTAACTTCTGGATCAAGCTCTGACCTTCTTCTCTTTAGCTTCTCAACTACCTCTTTTGGAGAATCAGTTAGTCCTATCAGGTTTCCGTTCACAAAGATTGGGGTTAGAGAGCCAACCTCTTCAGGAGTAGATTCCTCTATCGGCTTTATTCCTATGTCGTAAAGCATCTCGATGATGGGCCTAGGATCTACGCCGAACGTCACATCTGCAAAAACAGCCAGAGTTCTAACAAGACCTACATTAGTTCCTTCTGGAGTCTCAAGAGGGCAAAGCCTTCCAACCGAGGTGCCGTGAATCTGTCTTGCCTCGTGAAGGGGCAGACCTGATGGGAGGGGCGAGTTAACCCTTCTCAAGTGCTGAAGGGTAGCAATGTAGTTGGTCCTATCAAGGTTCTGGCTTATGCCTAGCTCTCCTCTGGGCCAAATACCCGTTGAGAGACAGCTTATCAGTTTGCTGGTTATCTGACCCTCTCCAGATACGAGCCTTCTCGGACTTATCTCATAAACTCCGCTACTTATCTGGGCTTCAGCCTTCCTCCTAGTCCTGAGCACCAGCTGATAGAAAGCATACCTGAAGGCCTCTTGCATAAGATCTCCTGCTAGTCTCACCCTTTTATTCGCAAAGTGATCCCTGTCGTCCGGAGGTAACTTTCCGCTGACCACTTTAAGGAGCTTTTCAATCATCTTCGTGAGGTAATAGGCTTTTTTGATGTTATCGGACTCGCTAGTTCCTATGTGAATCAAGAATCTGTTTTGGAGGAAGTCCTTTGCAATTGCAATTCTATCTCTCTTCGGAGCACCCCTTGCAAGCCTCCTTCCTATGTAATCTAGGGCCATTTCCCTTATAGTCTCTCCTTCCGCTCTCTTACCAACCATGAGCTTCCTCATAGCATCTCCTAAGCTGTAAATGAACATGTTTGCAATTTCCTCGTCGCTAGATATGGCTTTCAGTATGTCTCCATCCCTCTCAAGCCCCAAGGCCTTGAGCAATATGGCAACAGGTATCTTTGTGAGGGTCCAGAAGGATGCCTTTATTGTTCCGTCTCTAGGGTAATACTCCAAGAAAAGCCTGCTTCTAAGCCCTGCCTTGCTTGAAATGACTTGAGCTACGTGAGAATAAGCCTTGCTCTTTGCTGGCTTCTCTTCAACAATTATCTTGTTTGGAGCTATGTCATCCCTCATGACAAGTACCCTTTCTGACCCATTTACTATGAAGTACCCCCCTGGATCGAGAGGATCTTCACCTAATTCGCTAAGCTCCTCAGAAGAAAGGCCGTGAAGTACGCAGTTCTTCGACTTCACCATTAAGGGCAAGTACCCTATCTTCACGGTCTCCCTGTGGAGTTCCATACCAGCTCCGTAAACCTTGATCTCCAAGTAAAGGGGAGCTTGATACGTTAGTTTCCTAACTCTCGCCTCCATGGGAGTGATGTGAGTTCTTGAGCCATCATATTCAGTTATTTCAGGCTCTCCAACCTCTATCTTCCCTAGAATAAGCTTATATCCTTCTATCAGCTCAATCTCGCCTAGAGAATCGACTACCTCCTGAAGCCCTCTCTCCAAGAACTTGTTGAAGGACTCTATTTGGGGGTCCACTACAGAGTGTTCCCTGAAATATGCCTTTACAATGGGGAAGAAATCAACATCCCTTAGCTTCTCAAAACTTTTCTTCGAATTCAGTTTCTAACCCTCCTCCTCGACATCAGGAAGCTCCTCCTTCATCTCTTCCTCAACTGCCCGGGGGACTTTAAGAGGAACGCCCACAACAACACGATAATAGGGGACCACAGAATCCGGCCTTTCTATTCTGATCAGATCTCCTGGCTTTGCTCCAAGCTGCTTTACAACTGGATCCTTAACTGAGATCTTCGGAAAGTACTTAAGAGGCCCATACTTTCTTATCACTTCCTCTTTCTCCTTCTCAGAAGCTATAACATGCTTGGGAACTAATACGTGCTTCATTAGATCAAAATGTCCTTCCTCTCCCTTACTCATCCGATTATCCACCCCGAAAACTTGAAATTAAATGAAATACAGGCCTTCTCATCATTAACTCGAAAGCCATCACACCCCCCAGGGGCGCGAGCTTAGTTGGAGTATGTTGAAATGGGTTTAAAAGTTTTAACATTCCGTTCAAGCCTTGATCACGATGGCTGAAATCATTGAAATAAGGTGGCATGGAAGAGGCGGACAAGGAGCAGTTCTAGCATCAAGGATTCTCGCAAAGGCATGCTTTTTGGAAGGGAAATGGACTCAAGCCTTCCCATTCTTTGGAGCTGAAAGGAGAGGAGCTCCTGTAACAGCTTTCTCAAGGATATCCAGAGAGCCTATTAAGCTAAGAAGCCAGATATATAGACCTGATATCCTGGTCTTCTTAGATCCCATGTTCCTAGGTATGCCGAAGGCGCTAGAAGGCCTAAAGGAAGGTGGGATCCTCGTTGCTAACACTGAAAAGGATCCAAAGGAGATTGGTGTGAAGGGCGCCTCTGTGGTGGCTACTGTGCCGGCTACTTCAATAGCAATAAAGCTCGGCCTTTCAGTAGCGGGCCTTCCAATCCCAAACACAGCGATGGTTGGGGCTTTAGTGAGGACAACTGGCATTGCAAGGATAGAAAGCGTAAAAAAGGCAGTAAAAGAGCTTATAAAAGGACCTTTACTTCAAACAAATGAAAAAGCAGTCGAATTAGGGTATGAGAACACGAAGATCCTTGCTCTACAAAAACCTCCCAAATCTAGCTGAGATCACTCATAATAAGCGTCATAAAACCTAGTGTAAATGTCGATGTCCTCTTCCTCTGGGTCCATTTCAAGTACCTCGTGAAGGCCACATTCCAAACATCTGACTTCAGCCCTGTACTCCTTCCTGTTCATGTCTATTATTACCGAGTTGTGATGACATGCTGGGCATCGAAACATCTCAGGCTTAATTGTCCTCCTAACTACCCTCCTCATTCTCCTTCTTCTTCCCATATTTACCCCGCTCAGAGTGACGTTTCTCTGTATTAACGTTTCGCATTCACGGAGGTGATGTGAAGGGGCATACCTTATTACTCTATTATCGCCCCAAACTTAAGGGGAAAATGCTGAATGAATGAGAACTTAGAATACTTAGAGGAACTGGACAGAAAAGTTGATTCTTTGATAGAGATAGCTAATCAAGCTAGAGAAAAAGGCTTTGACGTTTCTCTTAGAGTTGAAAGCGAGAAGGCAAACACGCTTCCAGAGAGGGTCGTTTCCCTCTTCGGCTACCCAGAGGTGGGCAAAAGGATATCCTACTGGCTTTCAAAGGGGCTTAGTAAGAGGGAGTTGGCATTTAAGATAGCTGATGAGATGCTTTCAGGCAAGATAGAGCTAGATCTCGGGCCTGCTGAAAAAGTGGAGTTGGCAGTGAGAATAGGGCTTTCTATAATGACAGGAGCAACAGTTTCGGCTCCTATCGAGGGAATAAATAAGGTTGTGATAAGGAGAAATCCTGACGATGGGTCCAATTACCTATCAATCTACTTTAACGGCCCTATAAGAACTGCCGGAGGAACTGATGGAGCCTTAGTCGTAGTTTTAGCGGACTACCTAAGGCAAAAAATGGGTCTTGCGCCCTACAAGCCTGGACCCAGGGAAGTTGGCAGGTATGTGGAGGAGGTGTCCCTTTACAAGAGGGTTCAGCACCTCCAATACAATTCGACCTCAGAGGAGATAAAGTACATTGCTGAACACCTTCCAGTCGAGATAAATGGCCCTCCAACCGAGAAGATAGAGGTCTCGGCCTACAGAAACCTTAGAACCGTTGAAACGAACAGATTGAGGGGAGGAGCGGTTCTAGTAATAAACGACTGCATCTTACAAAAAGCTCCAAAGCTCTTGATGGTAATAAGGAGGCTTAGATCAAAGGGATATCAGATAAAGGGTTGGGATTGGCTGGAGAGGTTTCAGGCAAAATCTGAGGAGGAGAAGTCAGGTGAAGGGTGTACCTACATAGGCCCATCCTACAAATTCCTGAAGGAATCTGTTGTCGGAAGACCAGTCTTGTCACATCCTCAAAGGCCAGGAGGGTTTAGGCTCAGGTATGGAAGGGCCAGATCAACGGGCTTGGCATCAATTGGAATCCATCCGGCAACCATGTACATACTGGATGAGTTCTTGGCAGTCGGCACTCAAGTTAGAATCGAGAGGCCTGGAAAGAGCGCGGTAGTGGTTCCAGTTGATTCAATAGAAGGACCTATTGTAAGGCTGAAGGATGGATCTGTAGTCAGGTTAGAGAGCGTTGAGGAGGCAAAGAAAGTTTACGAGGAAGTTGAAAGGATCCTCTTCCTTGGAGACGTGCTGATAGCTTTTGGAGAGTTCCTTCAAAACAATCACCCCCTGCTTCCCTCAGCTTGGGTTGAGGAGTGGTGGGAAAGCCTCATAAAAAGGGCTGCTGAAGAAAGAGGAGAGAATGTTCCGCTAAACTCCCTTAAGAGGGCCAAGAAGGATTTTGATGAGGCCATAAGACTTAGTCTTCTTTTTAAAGTTCCTCTACACCCAAGATGGACCTATTTCTGGCACGATATAAATGTAGAGCAGCTCTCAAAGCTTTACAAATCCCTTAAGAGCTCAGAGATTTCTGAGAATTCTATCTCGATTCATATGGATCCTGAGATAAAGGAGATATTGGAGATCTTAGGAGTCCCCCACAAACTGGTTGATTCCAACATATTGATTGAGGGAGGGGATGCTAAGGCTCTGTTGGTATCCCTAGATGGGTTGGAGAGAGAAGTTAATTGGAATGAGAGGACTAAATGGGAAACACTTTCCGTAATAAATGAGATTTCTCCAGTTAAGATAATGCCAAAAGCTCCTTTTTACATCGGAATGAGGGTTGGAAGACCTGAAAAGGCAAAGCCTAGAGCCATGAAACCTCCAATAAACCTGCTATTTCCCATAGGAAGCCAGAAGGGAAGAAGTAGATCGGCAGGTCAAGCCTATGATGCTAGGACCATACGCATCGATGTTGCCATCAGGAGATGTCCCAAATGCGGAAGGGAAACTCCGAAGTACTTCTGCAGGAGCTGCAACGTGAGGACCGAACAGCTTTACTTCTGTCCTAAGTGCGGAAGGGAGCTGAAAGAGGGGGAAAGGTGTCCGATTCATAAGCTTCCAGCGATAAGGCACAAGAGGGCGAGCATCGACTTCAAGTCCTTGATTGATGAGATCCTTGACTCGTTTTTAAGCCGTGAAACTTTAGATCTCGAGAAGATAAGGTGTGTAATAGGTCTGACAAATGAGGATAAGTATCCAGAACCCATAGAAAAGGGAATTTTGAGGGCAAAGTACGATCTTTACGTTTTCAAAGATGGAACCTGCAGATTTGACGTAACTAACGCCGTAATAACCCACTTCAAACCCTTCGAAATCGGAGTATCGGTTGAAAAGCTCAAAGAGCTTGGTTACACCCATGATATATATGGAAATCCCTTAGAAAGGGAAGACCAAATCTTGGAGCTCAAGATAAACGACATAATCATACCAAGAAAGGCAGTGGAGTACCTTTATAGGGTCTCAAAATTTGTTGACGATGAACTCGAGTTCTTTTACGGGCTTCCAAGATTCTACAACTTGGAGAAGCCGGAGGACCTTGTTGGACACATTGTCTTTACCATATCTCCGCACACCTTCATAGCAAACACTGCTAGAATAATCGGGTTTACGAGGGCCTCTGTTCTATTCGCTCATCCGTTTTTACATGCTGCCAAAAGAAGAAATGCCGATGGAGATGAGGATTCAATAATTCTAGCTCTTGACATGTTGCTCAACTTCTCTAGGCAATATTTGCCAGCCACTCCTGGTGGCAGAGAGGATGCGCCCTTACTGATCGTAACGAAGATAGACCTGAACTACATAGACGATGAGAGCTATAACATTGAAGTTGTTGAGAGCTATCCGCTCGAGTTCTACGAGATGACTCATAGGTATGAGAGTCCTTCAGAAGCTGAAAAGATAATTCCAACTGTCGGAAAGCTCTTTTCAAAAGGAATAGAGTATCCGAGAATTCATTTCACAAAAGAGACGAGTAGGGTGGACGAAGGTCCTCTGATCACGACTTATAGGAAGCTTGAAAGGATGATAGAGAAACTGGATAGGCATATAGAGCTTGAGCTCAAGATAAGGGCAGTTGATTCAAGGGACTCCATATCCAGGGCCATAACATCACACTTCCTCAGGGACATATCGGGAAACCTAAGGAAGTTTTCAACGCAGGGATTCAGATGCTCAACTTGTAACTCAAAGTATAGGAGGCCTCCTTTGTCTGGAAGGTGCGAGAAGTGTGGAGGAAAGCTTATCCTTACTATGTTTCCGAGATCAGCGGTTAAATACATAAGACCAGCGCTTATGACGCTTGAGACTCACAATTTAAAGGGATACGTCTATCAGAGGTTAAAGCTTCTTGAAGAAGAGGCAAAATCTATGTTTTCGTTCCTTAGAGAAGCTGAAAGGCTTGAAAAGGAGATTTTCGAGGAAGTTGAACCAGTAAGAAGCCAGAAGCTTGTGGACTTCTTATAGGAGATATGGGGGATGAGTGCGTGAAAATAACTAGAATTTCAAGGATAAAGGAGAGTGGAGCTAATGTTTGCGTTGCCGGGGTTGTAATACACTC
>JAVCBX010000039.1:0-3027 GCA_037917635.1 Thermoproteota archaeon
AGTGATATCTCACTACCACTATGACCACTACATGAGAGATGAGACGGATATTTACGAAGGGAAGGTGCTGTTGATCAAGGATCCAATGAACTGGATCAATGAGAGCCAAAGGAAAAGAGCTGACGAATTTCTCTCCAGCTTAGAGGGAAAACCAAAAGGAATTGAGGTATCAGATGGAAGGGTTTTCTCATTTGGCAGCACTAAGATAAAATTCTCACCTCCTTTCCCGCACGGAAGAGAGGGAACCGCTCTGGGCTATGTTTTGATGTGCATAATCGAATCAAAAAGGGAAAAAGTGTTGTTTTCAAGCGATGTGGAAGGGCCGAGGTGCTTAGAAGTTGCTAACTGGATAATAAAGGAGAGACCAGACATTTTAGTATTAGATGGACCAGCAACGATGTTTATAGGTTGGAAGGAGCCCTTGGAGGTCCTATTCAACGTAAACAAACTCTTGGTTAGGATATTGGAGAAAGCAAGGCCTAAAGAAGTGATAATAGACCATCACCTTCTCAGGGACTTGGAATGGAAAGAGAAGATCGATCAAGTGATAGATGTTGCGAAAGCTAACGATATAAACATAGGAACTGCAGCAGAGTTCGTTGGACTGAAGCCGGACCTCCTTGAAGCGAGAAGAAGGGAGCTTTACGGCCTCGTTTAAACCTAGATCTCTAAACCTTCTCCAGGCCTTAGCTTTAGCACTCTAACCTTCAATCCAAGCCTTTTAATCTCTTTCTCCAATTCCTCTGGAGTTCCCTTTAGAACCGGGAAGGTTCCCCAGTGCATGGGAGCCACTATGCTGGATCTCAGCATCTTGAGAGCGAGAGATGCTTGAAGGGGATCCATCGTATAATATCCTCCTATGGGAAGCATTGAAAGTTCTGGAGAATAAAGCTCACCGATCAGGCTCATGCCTCCGAAAAGACCCGTGTCCCCAGCATGATAGAAGGTTCTGTCTCCTACCTTAACCAAGAACCCGACCGGACTTCCAATATTGGAGCTGTGAACAGCTTCGGTAAGGGCTATTTTAACGCCCTTAACTTCAAAGAAGCCCCCTATATTCGCTCCCACAGCTTCAGCTCCTTCCTTAGAAGCGTAATTTGCCAGCTCAAATATCCCGACTATAACGCCTCCCTTATCCTTCGACAGCTTTATCGCATCCTCAAGCCCGTGGTCTCCATGCGAGTGCGAGACCGCATAAATGTCAGCCCCCTCGAACTTCTCTAGAGATATTGGGCACCTTGGATTTCCGCTTATCCAAGGATCAAATGCTATCCTCTTACCTTCCACCTCAAGCAGGAAAGCTGAATGTCCATACCAAGTTATCCTGACCATCCCAATTCAATCAAGCAAGCTTCAATTAATATAAGCTTCCAGTCAGCCTAAGGATAGAAGGGAATCCAATATGGCCTTTCTAACCCTTGCAGATCTTTCCTTCCTGAACAGGGAGAGGAGTGCTGAGTAAGATCTTTCCCTAAGGGAAGGGTTCTCGGTTCCCATTATCCCGATCTGAGTTGCAATGGATTCCCTCACTCTCAAGTTTGGATCATTATCAAACGCATCCAGAAGCTTGTTAAGAATCCTTTCGGAGGCATCTGGCATCTTGGATGCAAGGCTAGAGAGCAGCTTGACCGCAGAAATCCTAACCTGTACGTCCGGCCATTTCAACCATCTTTCAAATTCTTTCACAACTTCTTCTCCCCTTGCCCTCTGAACATAAGTCATTAGAAGTAAAAGCGTCGCCAAAAGCAAGTTTTCATCGGATCCCTCTATGATGGGCCTAAAGAGGGCTATTGATGAACCTCCCTTTAGAAAGAGACCACAAGCTGCAAGTATTTTCTCCTCCCTACCCCCAGAAACCATCGAAGAGAGATCCTTAAGATCTGCCCTTGCAGCCAAGAGAGAGATTATTAGCCACCTTTTTAGGGAATTTCCAGCGAATTGAATTAAATCTCTGGGATTTTCCGCCCTATGAGATCTTTCTAGTGCCAATCCCTCCTTTTCCAGCTCTTGAAGGCTTGGAAGACCCTCAGTTTTTAAATTAAGCGCTAGCTGAAGCGATAAGGCAACCAGTTGAACGTCCTCCTCCCTGAAAGCCATCCTAATTCCCCTATTTCTCCGCATTTCCTCGATAGCTCAGCTGAGAATAAAATCTATCCTATGTAAAAAGTTCCAATGACTTTTAAAGGGACCGCAAAGTTAATCTTCTGACCAGAGAGGAGGTACTGATATGAATCAAGGGCAAAGTACTGAGACTCTAATATTCATTGGAGGAAAGTCAATAAGGATAGGAGGACCTCTTCCCGAGTTGAAGAACAATGAAAAGCTAATGAGAAGAACCGCGTCCATATGTCCCTCCTGCTATAGGTTGCTGCCAGCTATCATATTTGAGAGGGGAGGGAAGGCCTACATAAGGAGGATCTGTCCCGAACACGGGAAGATCGAGGAAATATATTGGGGGGACGCAGAATATCTCAGGAGGGCTTTTAAATACGAGACAACTGGAATAAGGGTTTCAGAAAACGTTGATGTAAGCGCTCCATGTCCGTTTAGCTGTGGACTTTGTTCAATGCACAGGAATTCGACGGCACTTGCAAATCTGGTTGTTACGAACAGGTGCGATCTGTCCTGTTGGTATTGTTTCTTCTACGCTGAAAAGACAGGTTACGTTTATGAACCGACATTAGACGAGATTAGATACATGATTAGAGTTTTAAGGAATCAAAAACCAGTTTCTCCGAATGCTGTTCAGATAACTGGAGGAGAACCACTCTTAAGGGACGATCTTGTTGAGATAGTAAAGATCCTAAGGGAAGAAGGAATAACCCACATCCAGCTCAACACAAACGGGATAAGGTTTGCCTTCGACCCAGATTACATGGCAAGGCTAAGGAAAGCTGGGGTTAACACTCTCTATTTGAGCTTCGATGCCATCGACCCGAGGATAAACTTCAAGAATCATTGGGAAATACCCTATATACTTGAAAACGCAAGGAAGACGGAAATGACGAGCATAGTTCTAGTTCCAAC
>JAVCBX010000057.1:0-3022 GCA_037917635.1 Thermoproteota archaeon
CTAACCTGTGCTGTGAATTTTCGGCAGAGCAGCTATTTTTCCCACCCTCGTTCGCCCAGGGGGGGGGGCCGGCCCAGAGGCCCCCTCATGGGCGGAGAGCCAAAGAGGGCTCCTTATCCTCCGGTTTTTTCCATTCAGGAGTACTGATCTCTTTATTACTTCAAACGCCTCATCTGTTACGGAATAAACTGTTTTTGGGCTATTTGTAGGCCTTTTAGAGTCATCGGGATTTCTAATAGCTATCCCAGCTTGTTCAAATTGGAGTTCCTTCTTTTAAGTCCAATAATGCTGACAAGGTCAATGCTGATCGTTCATTTTGCTGAGCTTCCGGTGCGCCCGCACTGTTATCAGCCGGCTTTTTTATACATCAAATGTGGACAACAACCATTGGCTGCCCGACGGCTTGCGCCTGAGCCGCGCCGCGATAGCGGCGTCGGCTCCAAGCGCTGGTTGGGCTACCTTTCCAGTTCTTCCATAAAGCCCTTAACTATCGCATCTAACTCACCCTCGACATCATAAATAGCCTGTACCTCTTTCTCAATGTCACCAAGCACAATCAGTCTGGAGAGTATTTCTCCCATAGCAATGACTTTGGCGTCTCCAAGACTGATCTTGACGGACGAACTTACTAGTCTTCGGACGATTTCCTTCGCTTTATCAATACAGATAATGAGGGGAATCTCTCTGAGCTTCCCAGGATCAACAGACGGGGGCAGTTTCCTGCAGACCAATATGAGATCGAAGTTGAGAGGAACCTTTGCTTGCTGAATAGGCACAGATACAGCCATTTCAGCCTTTACAGGGTGAGCGCGTGTGATATAAAAACCCGCTGTCCGGATAGCCCTATACACTGAAGCCCACCCATCCGCACGAGAGTGGTGGTAAGTAAGCACCAGCAAACCGTCATCCTTCAATATTCTATTGCACTCACGCAAAACTCGGGCTAACTTGAACGAAAATGTGTCAGCGTCTGTGTCTTGAATTTCCTGCTCAGCCCGAGTGGTCTCGGCCAAGAAGTGGTCGCTATCACCCAGCATCTGCCGAAGCCACACATAAAAGAAATCTGCCAATTCCGAATAATGCACGTTGTCGAAGAACGGGGGATCGGTGATTACCAAGTCAACTGACGCGTTCGGAATATCAGTCTGAGCTGAATCCCCACACGAGAGATAAACAGAATCTCTAGAAAAGGCAAATTCCTGATAACTCCTTGCTATCTTATAGTTCATAGGGGGACTAAGGCCAAAGACCTTCTTGCTATGGAGTTTACCTTCCCTTTCTTCAAGAGCTCAACTACCTCCTCAGCAAAGGAGAGAGCCCTCTCGGTTATGGGAAAAACCCTTACCTGGACGGGAGAGAGCCAAACAGGCAACATAGGTTTAACTCCTTTTTCCACAGACTTTGCAGCTTGCTCGAGTATAGCGTAAATCATCCGCTCCACACTTCCCATTGAAGTATGGACTATTATGCCTGGCCTTCTCTCCCCGTCCTCAGCGACGTAATATATCCCATATCTTGCAGAGTCCTCTACATCAAGCTGAATTGTGCTTAGCTGGCCGTTTCCTCCGGACTTATCAACGAACTGAAATTCGTGTTTCATTGCCCAGTAGTGCTTCATCTTAGGCAATATTTCGATGAGGGCTGGCTTGTTTACGTGCCTCAACATCTCAAGTATGTGGGGCTTGAACTCTTGGTAATACTCCTTAACGACCCTAAAGGCCACAACATAATCTATTCCAAGGCTCTTCAGCAACTCATCGTAAACCCTGAAGTAAAGCTTGTACACCTCCAAGGCCTGTTCTAGATCTGCGGCAAAAGTGTGAATGTCGGGCATTGTAAAACCCCTTAGTCTTCTCAATCCAACGCATTCTCCTCTCTGCTCCAGCCTGAATGAAGGAGAGATCTCGTAGAAGCTTATGGGAAGGTGTTTCTTTGAAATAATCATGTTCTTCATCATTTGAAACAAGCCGAAGTCTCCAGCGAACCTTAACGTGAACGGAATGCTATCGATTTCAAAACGATAACCCCTTTCCTTAAACTTCTCCGCTTGTTCTGCGATTGCAGGAACGGTTAACCTGTATATTAAGGGAGTTTCGATCTCCATGGCATCTATTCTGTTGGCAACTTGGAAGGCGAGCTCCTCTATCAGCCTCTTGATAAGCGTGCCCTCAGGATAAAACCTGAAGTGCCCCACGTCAGAGGCTGGCTCGTAGTCAACTAGTTCGAGCCTTCTCATAAGCTCTATGTGAGCTGGTTTCTCTCCCTTTGGAACCTTTCCGAAGACCTCGTTTCTAACGAAGATCCTAAGATCCTCATCTTCAATTCCATCCAATTTTCTTGGATCTAGTTCTTTTCCGTTAGGATGTAGTATGAGGAATTGGCTTGGTTCTACTTTCTCCTCCTGAATAACGAGTTTCTTCCTCACTACTCTGAGGGATTCGGCAAGAGGATGTCCCTTCACCTTGATCTCAAAGGCCTTATACCATCCAATGGGAACCTTGTGAACCCAAAATCCAGCCGAGTGCAGAGTATCCACGAAAAAATCGTGCAATTCCTTGGCTATGGGAAATGGAGCTGGTTTCTCGGTCAGGTGAACCCAAGGGTAAACCACAAGCCTCTTGGTTCCAAGTCTACTTGCAACCACTTCGATGTCCTCAACTGCAGCTCTGACTGTGGATGGATCGTCCCCTCTCTCGTATGATGTAAAGAGCACTAGAACCTCTTCAACATGATAACTGCGCCTTTCCACGTCTTCAGCTTCTTTAACAGCTTTTTCCTTTACCTCGTAACTTAGCCTATCTGAGTGCAAGCAATAGATCCTCAAATCAATCCCTCTGCTCGCTCTATCCTAGCACCCTCCCTCGCGATGGGGATCTTAAATGCATTGATTCCCTCACTTTTAAGCTTCGACACCAAAGAATTCGGGTCAGGTGTAACCGAGACCACGCAGCCTCCTCCTCCCCCTCCAGAAAGTTTAGCCCCCAATGCCCCCCTTTCCCTAGCCAACCACACTATCTTGTCT
>JAVCBX010000198.1:0-3018 GCA_037917635.1 Thermoproteota archaeon
GTTTACAAGCTCCAAAACTATCCTAGATTTTATCTTGCCCGCATTATCTCCAGTTATTTGATTTTAAATAGCAGGACCTCGTCCGAACATACGGAAAAGGATTAGATATTCTGAGATGCGCTTAATTTTAGCCAAGATCACCCATATAGGGGCCAAGAATGCCATGAGCCCTGCTTGATTGATGGAAGGGGATGCTCATCTCAACAGGCTGTTTTTCGGCTTGAAATGCTAGCTACCTAACTGACGATGAAAAGAAAAATGGAGGGCAGCGAGTTTGACATATATGTCATGATTTAAGTGGGAGCTTGAGGGCTTTATGCAAGTAGGATATGATACTCGAAAAGGATTAGGTAGAGACCAGTTCCTAGCATTATCAGACCCGTTGCCCTCTCAACGTAATGCATGAGGCTCATGAGATTGGTAGAAATGAGCTCTCTAGACAAGCTCGTTAAGATTGAAACAGGAATCATAAGCGTCATCATTCCTAGGAAGTATAGGAGAATTGAGATTAAGGCAAATACAAGGCCCAAAGAGGAAGAACCAGAGATTATGGCCAGGAAGATTGGAAGTGAGCAACCCATGGCCGCAAGCGCGTATGCAATTCCATAAATGAATGGACCCATTTCCTTTCCAAATCTCTTATGAATCAAGTGGGATGCTCTTAGGAATGTTTCAAAAGATCTCCCTTTCCCAGCCAGATATATGATCCCTAGAGCCGCAAAGCAGACTCCAATTAAAATGACAAAGTAAGGTATAAGCCTTGCAACTTGAACTAGTGCTAGCGAGATCAGAGAGCCTGCAACGATCAAAACAAAAAGGAATCCCAAGCTTGTTATCAAGCCGAGTTTGATTCCATCTAAAACTAAGTTGACTTTTGCTCCAGCCTGCTCTCTTCTCATGAAGTAGGAGATATATGATGGAAGCATAGGGAAGGAACAGGGAGATAGAAAGGTGAAAATGCCTGCTGTGTATGCGAGGATTAGAAGCGTGACGTCCACTTGAGATCACCCGTTGTTGGAAAGTCTAATCCAGATTAGATCTCAACTCCAGTTATTTCCTTTAGGTTATCTTTAAGCCTTTGTGGAAGCAATCCCGCTCTTGCTGCCTCCTGTCTTATCTTTTGGATTATCTTGGGCACATCTATCCTCATGGGGCAATGTTCAACGCACCGTCCGCACATCGTGCAAGTGTAAGCTATTGGAGCTGCCCTCTCCAAGCCTCCTAGCAAAAATCTCGTCAGAGGAGCGCCTATCCCTCCCATGTATATGTATCCGAAGTTTCCGGCCACAAGAGGGTAGATTGTACAGTTATACATGCAGCCTCCGCACCTGAGGCAGTAAAGGGCCTGCCTGTATACCGGATCCTTTATCATCTCCTTCCTGCCATTGTCAAGAAGAATGACATGGTACTCCTTTGGACCGTGAGCTCCAAAGGTTGTCCTCTTTTCTATATCACCGGTCTTGCTCGGACAACTTATCATGCTCACGTAGGCTGGAGCCTTATAGTTGGCGTACCTTGATGTGACTTCAACCGCTATCATAGCATCTAGCAGTGTTGGAACTAGCTTCTCTATTCCAGCAACTACTATGTGCTTCTCTGGAAGACCAGAAACAAGCCTTGCATTCCCTTCATTCTCTATAATGAACACGGAGCCTGTTTCTGCGGCTATTACATTTGCACCGCTTATTCCAATCTTTGCCTCGAAGAATTTCTTCCTAAGAAGCTTCCTCACCTCCCCGACTAAGAGAGGTATGTCTGGTGGAAGCTTCCTGCCCACAACTCTTGATATGACCTCAGCAGCCTTCTCCCTTGGAACGTGTATGGCCGGGGAGAGTATGTGCATTGGCTTGCTCTTAAGTTGCTGTATTAGGAACTCCCCTAGGTCCGTCTCATATACCTTGCAGCCCATCTCCTCAAGCCTTTGGTTCATGTGAAGCTCCTCGGAAGTAAGGCTCTTAGATTTCACGATGATATCTCCCGGCTTTACAAGATCTCCTATATAATCCATGGCATCATCTGGAGTCTTAGCGAAGAAGAAGTGGCCCTTCAGGTCCTCTATCATATCTCTAGCCTTGGCTATGAGCTCATCAATGTGTAGAAGCGAGTATTCTTTTATCTCCCTCAACTTCTCGGCAAGCTCGACCGTGTGAGGGAAAAGCCTTAGAGCAGTCTCCGTATTCCTACGATAGGATTCGACCGCTCTTGATAGTGCAAGCCTTAAGAATTTGTCAGAAGATGCTTTGCTTAGCTGCCTTAGATATTCCTTATACATCTCCTCTAGATTTCCTTCCATTCGATCACCTCAAAATTGAGATCTGAATTAATTGAGCCAAGTTCATCACCCTAAGGTTATCCCTCAACTTCTTATTGTTTAGATACCTTATCCCTGCTCTCAGGTTTGATATGCACTGAGGGCAACACGTGACAACAGCTTCTAGGTCCTCAGGAATCCTGTCCTCCTCCTCAAGCTTCCTAGCAGCTGCCTTTGCAGCTATAGAAGGAGAAAAGGCTGGCAAGAGACCGCCTCCTCCGCAACAGATTGCATTCTCCCTTTCGTACCTGGGGTTAAAGATTTTGATCCCTGGTATGAGGGAGATAAGCTCTCTGGGCTCCTCATAAACTCCCGAATGCCTTCCTAGCTCGCACGGATCGTGATACATGACCTTCATGTTTACTTCCTTTGCTAGCTTGAGCCTTCCCTCTCTAATGAGCCTTAGGAAAAATTGGCTCGTGTGCAATACCTCAGGCCCTACCTTTACCCCGATCTCTTCAGGAAATATCTGCTTAAACATGCGATAACAAGCAGGGCAAGGAGTTACTAAGGTCCTATATTCAGAGAATACGTTTAAAAGCTCTTCTGCCCTTTTCCTTGCTAAATCTGCGTGTCCTGCAAGGAAGATGGGAAAGTAGCAGCATCCTTCTTCATCTAGCTGATCGAACCCGACTTTAGCCTCTCTAAGAACAGATTCAACGCTCTCCTTCTCTGAGGCTAGGTTTTTCTTGTAGACGCAGCCAGTC
>JAVCBX010000149.1:0-31012 GCA_037917635.1 Thermoproteota archaeon
ATGTGGTTGCGGTGGCGGAAGTTGAAGAGCCTTGGAAGTTCGGCGTTGTAGTAGAGGAAGGAGGACTGCTCAAGCGGATTGAGGAGAAACCGCCGAAGGGAAAGGAGCCGAGCAACATGGTGATAGCAGGGGCCTTCTTATTCAAGAAGAAAATCTTCTCGCACATGGAAAGGCTTTCGAAATCATCCCGTGGAGAGTACGAGTTAACGGACGCGATTCAGGAAGCGGCTTCTTCAGGGGAAAGGGTTGGCATTTTAAGGCTTGAAGGAGGTTGGACCGATGCAGGAACATTCTTCGACCTTCTAAAAGCGTCCAGACTCCTTTTTGATGAGATTCTTGGGCAAGGCCTTTATTCGATTTTTGGTTTTGAGCGAAAGGATGATGTAATCTCAAAGGGCTACAAAGGAGCTCCTCAATCCAGGGTTAAAGGGCCAACTTTCATCGGAAATGGTGTGAGAATAGGCGAAGGATCAAGCATAGGCCCATACGTCGTCCTCTGCGATGAAGCTTGTATTGAAGAAGGGGCGGAGGTATCGAGATCCATAGTCTTTGAAGGAGCCTCAGTGGGCAGGGAGGCTTCCATAGAGTTAAGCATCTTGGGAGCTCGTTGTGAAGTTGGGAAGGGAGCAAGGCTTAAGAGAAGGCCTAGAAAGGGAGAATTTGGCTTAGTCCTCGCCGAAAAGGCCAAAGTTCCAGACTTCGCTGAACTTGAACCCGGAACTATCCTGGAGTAGCTCATTACCTCCTTATTATGACTTTCAGAACGTCCCTATGGTTTGGAATATGAGAAAGCCCGACTTTTACCCTTTTTCTCACATCAAAACCAGCAATAGCCCTTTCTGCTATCTCAGTGTGAATTTCCAATGCCAAATCCCTAACATTAGCATCTTCTGGCATTAAAAAAACGTCAGGAAGGATCCTTCCATCTTTATCGGATAATTTGACCTCATTTTCAACTGGAAAAACCGCTTTATACCTACCAAGGTTAAAGATGCTCTTATCAAGGGCTTCTTGGACGCCAGTCGTGCCGTAAACATCCAGAACTCTCTCTTGAATCAACTTAAGTGCCTTTATCTGAGGCTCTGCAAGCTTACTCTCATCTAAAATTTCGAAATCGCTGTCTCCCGGCTCATATCTAATAAAGCCCATCGAAGCGGCCCTTCTAAGTATGAGTTCAGCTTCAGCCGAGGTTGGGACGACGGGCTCCTTCAAATTTTCCTTAAGCCTTTCTAGGTTCCTTTCACTTCCTGGAACATCTATCTTATTGGCAGCTATCAACATCGGCTTTGTGTTCTCCCTGAGCAAGGATGAGAACGAGAAGAGTTGTTCCTCTGACCACTCATCTATCTTAGATAGGTTAAGGTCAAGCTCCTTTGCTGTCGCTAAGACCTCAACCTTAGTGATTCCTAGACCTGAAAGGATCCCTCCAAGCACCTCTTCTGGCTTCTCCTTCACTATCTTTATCCTCCTTCTTATCGTAGGCATGTTCCTCTTTATTATGCCCTTAAGCCAGTGGGCGAATTCCTCCTTAACCAACAATGCATCTCTCGTAGGATCGTATGATCCGGGTTTTGTGGGCCTTCCCTCCTCATCAGTTGCTCCTGAAGCATCAACAACTAATATGTGGACCTTAGCCTTTCTTAGATCGTCCAAGAACTTGTTTCCGAGTCCTCTACCCATATGAGCACCTGGAACTAGTCCAGCCACGTCCAAGAGTTTTACAGGCACGTACCTGCTCCTTCCGTTGCACCAACCGAACCTGGGCTCGCATTTCAATCCAAACTCGCTGCAAACTGACTTAACTCTCACGTAACCTATTCCCTCATTTGGCTTGATTGTTACAAAGGGCCTATCCCCAATCTCAGCCTCCACAAGAGTGGCTGCGGAGAAAAAAGTTGTCTTACCCACGTTCGTCTTTCCAACTATACCGATGAGCATCTTTCAATAATCACACTCAATAATTTTAAATCAGGGGTGGTCAAACGAGAGGGAAGCATCGGGTGGGATGAAACTTTGCCAGTCTTTGGAAGATACTTAGAAAAGTTGATCTGGAGAGAAAGAAAGAAGATGCCTGAACTCGTGAAGCTTTGGCAGGAGAGACTGGCCAAGTGGAGGAGACAACCCGCAGTCGTTAGGATAGAAAAGCCAACTAGACCTGATAGGGCTAGGGAACTCGGATATAAGGCCAAACAGGGCTTTGTAATAGCTAGAGTTAGGATTAGAAAGGGAGGCAGGAGGAAGCCAAGACCAAGATCAGGGAGGAAGCCAGGGAGCATGGGGGTCAAGAAGCTGACCCCAGCCAAGAGCTTAAGATGGATAGCTGAGGAGAGAGCTGCAAGAAAGTTCCCAAACTTGGAAGTGCTAAACTCCTATTACGTGGCCGAGGACGGAAAGTACAAGTGGTATGAGGTAATACTCGTTGACCCCAATCACCCCGCCGTCAAATCAGATCCAACTATAAACTGGATAACCAGGTCTGTTCACAAGGGAAGGGTGTTTAGAGGGCTTACAAGCGCTGGAAAGAAGGCAAGAGGTCTAAGGAAGAGGAGAGGAATTCCAGAATGGGTCAAGAGGTTTAAGAGGAAGTTTAAGAGGCTTCTCCGTTGAAGGGTGAGTTCAAGGTTAAGGTAGTATCAGCTCAGCTTGACATGTTCATCTATCCCACTGAGAATAAAGAGAGGGCACTTAGGGCGCTGATGAACCTGATCCCACAAGATTTGAGGGAAAGGGTTCCCATTGAGAGGTCATCCTTCAAAAGCCATTACGGCTATTCTTTGGAGAAGGCCTCAGTTAAGTTGATTGGGAAGGATGCAAGGGCCCTTATAAGCCATTTAGAGTCGATGATGGATGAAGAAACTGCAGAGGAAATCTCAAGAACGCTAGAGATGAGAACTGATGATAGAAACCTTTACATAAGAGTCAACAAGCAGGATGCTTTTGAGGGAAGGATAAAGCTTCATGGAAGGGACCCGGGAGGGCAAATAAGGATTAAAATAACCTATTTTGGTTACCTTCCTAAAGGAGGACTTATAAGGGCGATTAGGGAAAGGGGAATAGGAATTACCAGATGAGGAAATACGTCGACCTAAAGCTTTGGTGCTGCGATTCGAATGAGGAACTTAAGTTTTTGATTGATGCTGCAGAGGAAATGGGCTACTGGGCTGTTGGAATCGCCTGCAAGCCTGAGAACTTTGAAAAAGCTAGAAAGGCGGTTAAACTCCTTAGATCTGAAGGTAAAAAAGTGTTTATTTCTGTCGAGGTTAGCCTTGAGAGTCCAAATGACTTAAGAACACTTTCAAAACTCTTAAAGAAGAAAGCTTTCGTCTCTGCAGTTCCAAATTCCCTTGAGATGACGAGAAGGGCGGTCAAGTCAGGTGTTGACTCAATCGTCCTCTCTGCAAAGAAGAGAAGGCTTTTTTTCGACTCCGTTTGTGCAAAAGACCTCGCTAGAAAGGGAGGGGGCGTTGAAGTTCACCTGATTGACCTGATAAAATCGGATAGGGGAACTCTGATAAGGGCTCTTAGGGCAATAAGGCTGGAGCTAAAGATAGCTAGAAAGTACGGGATCCCCCTCATTTCATCAAGCGGAGCCTCAAAAAAGCTTGAGCTAATGGATCCTCTGATGATGGCATCTTTGGCAGAGACTCTCCTCGAAATTCCTGTAGAAGCAGCATTAAATTCGATAAGCGACTATCCCCATTCCTTACTCCTCAATAAGGGGTTGATTTAAGTGAGGGCTAAGGTGCCGATAGGGTTTGTTCACCCTAAGAGGTATGTGCTGCTTGAAGTTAAAGGGATGGAGCCTCAAAACCTGATAGGATCGGTTATAAAAGTTATTCAGGAGCTTTATGGGATCATTGGAGCTTCGAAGATTAGAATAGCGTTGAAGCACTACGAGAATGGCAAGGCCATAATAGAGACGACGAACAAGGACTTGCCGAGGGTCATGACAGCGCTTGCCTTTGCATCTATAAGATCTAAAGCAAAAATAAGGGTCAGGGGGATTTATGGGACCATCAAGAAGTGCATTCAATCCATGAGAAGACAGAAAGATTAGCGGAAAGTAGCTTATGCCTAATGTAGCTTTTATTGTTAATTGTTATACATAATATTAGAGGGTGAGCCTTTTATTCGGCACCGATAAGGAGTTCTAGTCGGGTGTAATCTCATGTTCCCTGATACGATAAGGGCTTATGATAGAGCTATTACCGTGTTCAGCCCAGATGGGCGACTATTACAGGTCGAGTACGCTCTAACTGCTACAAGAAGGACACCACTTGCTCTAGGAGCGAGATGCGTTGAAGGAATTGTCTTGATGGCCAAAAGGCCGGGATCTCCTCTACTTTCCCTTCCAGGAAAGATATACAAGATAGATGATCACATAGGAGCAATAGCAGCCGGCCTGGTTGGAGATGGCTTAGTGCTGGTGGATAAGGGAAGGATAGAGGCCCAGTCTCACAGGCTGATCTTCAACGAGCCTATAACCGTAGAGAACCTGGCAAGGAGGATAGCTCTTTTCAAGCAATCCTACACTCAATATGCTGGAGTAAGGCCCTTCGGAGTCGTAATGATATTTGGTGGAATAGACGAGAAGCCAAACCTTTACGTAACCCATCCTGGAGGAGCCTACTTCAGCTACTTAGCAGTTGCAATGGGAAAGGGAAGCGACGAGGTTAATGAATTCTTTAGGAAGAACTACAAAGAAGATCAAAGCCTAGATGAGGTTATAAAACTTCTAATGGGACAAATAGTCAGGACTAGCGAGGAAAAGCTCACGCCTAGGCACATAGAAGCTGCAATAGTTCCAGTGGAAACTAAGAGATTCAGATTCCTCGCTGAGGAAGAGGTCAAGCGCTACCTCGAGGAGGTTCAGGGCTAAGGAGGCAATGAATTTAGGAGGGATTGGAATGAGCGAGCCAGTCATCGCAAGAATTGACGTTAGAGGAAAGCACCATTTTGAAGTGTATGTTTATCCAGAGAAGGCCTATTCTTATCTTGAAGGTAAGAAGATAAGTGCAGAGGAAATACTTGCCGTTGAAAAGGTTTTTAAAGACGCTAAGAAAGGAATAGAAGCTTCATCAAAGGAGCTAATTGAGGCCTTCGGAACCGACGATCCGTATGAGGTTTGCAGGAGGATACTGGATGAAGGAAAGGTCCAGTTGACAACCGAATACTTAAGGAAGCTTCAGGAGAGGAAGAGAAGGTGGATAGTGAATTTCATACATCAAAACTTCGTCGATCCAAAGACAAACCTCCCTCATCCTATCGCTAGGATAGAGAGGGCCCTGAAGGAAGCAAAGGTAAGGGTTGACCCTTATAAGAGGCCTGAGGAACAGGTTAGCTCAATTGTTGAGTCCCTTAGAAAGGTCTTACCTCTAAAAGGAGGCGTTTCGAGGTTAAGGGTTAAAATACCCATAGCGGCTTGGGGCAAGGTAAGGGCCGGCCTCTCAGGCCTTGGAAAGGTTCTAAAGGAGGAGGTATCGAAGGACGGAAGAATGGCTGTAATAGATGTTGAGATTTCGATAAGGGCCCAAGCCTCGGTTTATGAAGTTGTTGGAAAGGTAGGTGGAAACGTTGAGGAGATCAGCTAGCTCTGGTTCCGGTTTCAAAGGTGAACTCTTCGTTAAGAACAGGGAGCTCGTCCTTCCAGGACAACCCCTTGCTAAAGGGGCTTTTAAGGCTGATAAAGGGATTTATGTAGATGAAGAAGGAATTCTGAGGTCTTCTGTAATAGGTTTGGCCGAGATAAGTGAGAATAAGATAGGAATAATACCACTTAAGGGGAGCTACGTTCCAAAGCCGGGGGACTTAGTGATTGCGATGGTAGAGAAGGTTTCTCAGAGGATTATATTTGCAGACATAAACTCACATTGCAAGGCGATTATGATAGTTCCAAAGCAGGAGGAAAAGAGAAGGAACCCCCTTCTCGAAAAGTACGAGAAGCTAGCTCCAGGAGACATGGTCTTGGCTAAAGTGATGGCATATGATGGAATATCCAACCCTCTCCTCTCTATAAAGGGAGAGGGACTTGGAAAACTTGAAGGAGGATCCTTAATTCGAATAGAGCCTAGCAAGGTGCCAAGGGCGTTGGGTAGGAGGCAGTCGATGCTTCAAGTTCTTAAGCAGAAGACCAGGTGCGACATAGTCATAGCTCAGAATGGGATGGTTTGGGTCAACTCAACCGACCAAAGGGTTGTGAACGCATTGGAAATGGCCCTTAGAATGATAGAGAGGGAGTCCCATCTCTCCGGCCTTACTGAGAGGGTAAGTCAGCTCCTAGACTCCGTGCTTGGAGGGAGAAAAGGATGAGCATATTCGTTGAAACTAAGCCAGAGGTTCTGATAAAGGAGGATGGAACAAGAATAGATGGAAGAAGACCGGATGAAATGAGACCAATTAGCATGGAAGTTGGGGTTTTGAAGAAGGCAAATGGATCGGCTTACGTAGAATGGGGTGGAAATAGAGTCCTAGCAGCAGTTTACGGGCCTAGGGAGGTTCATCCGAGGCACCTAGCCCTTCCTGATAGGGCTCTGCTTAGGTGTAGGTATAACATGGCTCCCTTTTCAACTCTCGAGAGGAAGAGGCCAGGTCCTGATAGGAGAAGCGTTGAGTTATCTAAGGTCATAAGAGAGGCTCTTTTGCCCGCTATATTTGTGGAGAAATTTCCAAACACAACTATAGATGTTTTCGTAGAAATCTTAAGGTCAGACGCAGGAACAAGGGTGGCTGGGATAACGGCAGCATCTTTAGCCCTTGCAGATGCAGGAATTCCAATGAAAGGCCTTGTCTCTAGTTGTGCCGTTGGAAAGATTGGAAAGTGGATAGTCTTAGATGTCGGTCATGAGGAGGACATGTGGGGGGATGCGGATATGCCGCTTGCAATGATAATGGAGACGCAGGAGATAACCTTGCTTCAAGCTGACGGAATCTTAACTCCCGATGAGTTCAGAAAAGCCATGGATTTGGCAATAAAGGGCTGCAACTTCGTTTACGAGCTTCAGAAGGAGGCGCTTAGGAGACCTTACATCTTAGTTGAGAGGGAAAGGGAGGTGGTTTAAATGAGCCTTGAGGAAAGGATATCCTCATCTTTACTAAAGGAGCACATAGTAAAGCTTGCAAGGGAAGGGAAGAGGAAGGACGGGAGAAAGTTCGATGAGATCAGGCCCATAGAGATAAAGGAGGGAACCTTCACTAAAGGCCTTGGAGAGTGTTGGGCCTCTCTCGGCAAGACTCAGGTGCTCACTAGCTTGAAGTTCGATGTAGGAGAACCCTATCCCGACTCTCCTGACAAGGGGGTTCTCATATCTAATGTTGAGCTCCTCCCCGTTGCATCTCCAAGCTTTGAGCCGGGTCCTCCTGATGAGAACGCCATAGAGATGGCAAGGGTTGTAGACAGGACATTCAGGGGATCCAATGCCATAGATCTATCAAAACTCGTCATAGAAGAGGGAAAGCTTGTCTACATACTATTCCTTGATCTTTATGCTCTTGATTACGACGGAAATTTGTTCGATGCTCTAACTCTCTCATCTCTAATAACCTTCGCAAGGGCCGAGATGCCAGTTGTTGAACTGGGGGAAGATGGGAGCCCGAAGCTTTTGGATGAAACCTTCCACCTCCCCTTAGTTGACTATCCCCTCAGCTTTTCCTTCGTGAAGATAGGAGGGCACCTTATGCTTGATCCAACTTTGGAAGAGGAATCTGTGGCAGACGCATCCCTAACTCTAGCAATAAACAAGGACCTGAACATATGCTCCATACAAAAAAGGAGTGGGGCGTTTAAGACTAGTGAAATTAATAAGGCTGTTGAGATAGCTCGTGCTAAGTACCCTGAGGTAATGGAGAAGGTAAGGGAGGTGGTGGACGTTGCCTAAGGCAGGAGTTCCAAGGGCCAAGCTAAGGGTTCCAAGGTATGGAAGGAGGATCAGAAAGCAATACGAGGCCATACTGGCGAAGGCAAAGGCCAAGTACAAGTGTCCAAGGTGCAACGTTCAAGCGGTTTTCAGGGTGAGACTAGGGGTCTGGAGGTGCAAGAAGTGTGGCTTTGAGTTTACAGGAGGAGCATGGGTTCCCCAAACCCCAACTGCAAGGTCAAACTATGCCTCCTTGATGAGGACTGTTTCTCAGCTTAAGAAGGAGGAATCCTAAGGGTCCATGCCATGCTGCTCATCACAACATCGAGGAGACCTTCAAGAAGGACTAGAACTTTCATAAGAGACCTCTATCACGTAATACCAGGGGCAAAAAGGGTTAACAGAGGGAAGAAAAGCATAGAAGATCTTAAGAAGCTTGCGATAGGAGAGGGCTTTAAGAGGGTTCTAATAGTAGGGACCCTGAGGGGAAATCCCTCAACCTTGACCTTCATCGCAACGCTTCCAGCCGAGATAAGGTACCTTCCTCTAATGATCTGGCTTAAAGGAGTGGCGCTGAGAAGGGAGATGACTAAGAAAAGGGCTCCTTATGCAAGAACCCTCGGAGTTGTCGTGACATCAGAGGTTCCAAGGGAATTCGGCCTCGGCTTTTCTGAGGGATTTGGGGTCGAGAAGCCAAAGGAAATTGAAAACTCACGAGATCTGACTGAACTTGTTGAATATAGCGATGTGGTCCTTCTTATTCAGAAGAAAGGAGGGGATCTCGTTGCAAGCTTCTACTTCACCCACCCTTTAATGGAGCTGGGACCAAGGATGTATCTGGGAGGGATGAAAAGGCTTGAAAGTGAGATTTTCAGCGAAAATCAAGGTTAGGGGGGATCCTAACCTAGTTGAGAGGATGAGAAAGGTACTAGTTCCTGACTTCAAGCAGGCGCTTGAGGCGGAGAAGCTGATGAAGAACCAAGAAGAAGCGGTATGGGAAATCGAGATATCAGAGGAGAAGGTATCAAGGCTGAGAGCCCTTACAAATAGCATTTTAAGGGCAGTATCCCTCTTCTTAGAAGTAGAAGGCATCTTTGAGAGCTCGGAAACATAAGATGGCAAGCGATAACTAAATAAGGTAAGGGGATGAAAGTTATTGGGCCGGTGGTCTAGTGGCTATGACGCCGCCCTCACGCGGCGGAGGTCGAGGGTTCGAATCCCTCCCGGCCCACTTCTTTCATGAGAGGCATTTGATCAATGCGTTAACTTTTGAGGGGCTTTAATAAGGGAAAAGCTCTTGTCTTAGCTCAGGCCTAAGGATTAATTAGAGACCACAAATTTTATTTTAATGGAAGAATAAGCCCTAAGGCTGATTCAGATGGATTGGGAGAGATGGAGGCTAATAAGGAGAACCTCTGAGAGACACGAGTACTGGATCTTCTCAACTCGCTTCAACAGACCCTTATCAAATGTGATAACTTATTTTCTCCTGGAAACAAGGATAACCCCAAACCAAGTAAGCCTTTTGACAATACCTGTTGCCTTGCTTTCCTCTATTTCATACATTAAAGGTAAGCTTGCATTGGGTGGACTTCTTTTCCACTTTTCCTCCATATTAGATGGTGTTGACGGTGAGATAGCTAGGGCGAGGGGGATAGCGTCTCCTCTAGGCAGGGTGATAGACTCCCTTTGTGACAGGTTTGTGGAGGCCTCTGTGTGTCTCTCTATAGGTTATCACTCATTCGTCTCCTCCAACTCCCCCCTCGGCTTCTTGTTCTCTACCATAGGCCTTATAGGCCTGTTCTTTGATCCATACTTAGCCGAGCTTATTAAGGCAAGGACAGGAAGGCCTCTTCATGATGCTACGAAGCTGATAGAGTCCAGACTTAGGTTCAGCCTTGCTGACAGGGGATTTAGGATTTTTGTCGTTATGATAGCATCCATCCTCGGTAGACCTGAGCTGGGTTTGCTCTTTGTTGGGATTCTATCTCTTCTTTACGCAACAGCTAAGTTCTTGTGCTGGTTGAAGATAAAAGGTCGTTTTTAAGGAGTTTGAAGCCTAGAAAGGCATTTGATCCTTAAGCTAAGGAACAGAAGGCCAAGTCACTCTTTTTAAGGTTTGAGAATGATTCCTCCGGAGAAAATGCCAACTTACACCTTCGTTATCTTTTACAAGATAAGGCCTCTAACTCCGGAGGAGGAGGAAAGGGCAAGAAAAGAATGGTCAGAAATACTTGAGAAATGGCCCTCCAAGATCAGGCTGACAGGAATATTCGATCACGCTTGGGGAACCTCCTATAACGGGTTCATGACCATAGAGTGCGAGGACTATGGGGAGTACGTCAAGTTCTGGAAGTGGTTTAAGGATCGGATAAGGTGGTATGTGACCGAGACCAAGACGGTCATAGGGGTGAGGAGGTAATAAATCCTCAACCTCCTTTTTTCTTCGAGGAGTTGGGCGTGGTGAGCTTTGGGATGGAGTTAGAAGCGATCCTAAGGAAGGCATCTGAGATGCTAACTCCCTCTCCAGAGGAGAAGAAAAGGGCTTTAAAGGCGTTGAATGAGGCCGTAAAGTTGCTTGAAGGCGCAGCGAAAGAACTAAGCCTTCAGGTATCAGTAGTGCCAGTTGGCTCGATAACTAGGGACACTTGGCTTCCCGGAAAGACTGATCTAGACATTTTTGTCCTGTTTGAAAGGTCATTTCCGGAAAAGAAGTTGGAAGAAGCTATCATTGAGATGGCAGAGACGGCATTCGGATCCTACATCCTCAGGTACTCTGCTCACCCCTACGCAAGAGTGGAGTACAAGGGCTTCGAGATGGACGTAGTTCCAGCTTACAGGGTAAGAGAAGCTACAGAGCTCAAGACGCCGGTGGACAGATCGCCCCTCCACTCAAAATTCTTGGAAGAGAGAATGACGCCAGAGCTAGCAAGGGAAGCAAGGCTAATGAAGGCCTTTGTGAAGGGAATTAGGGCTTATGGAGCGGAAGTGAGGGTTGAGGGATTCAGCGGATACCTATGCGAGCTTCTAGTCCTTTACTACGGTTCCTTCTTAGAGACCATAAGATCTGCGATCAAGTGGGATGAGCCAGTAGTTATAGACATCCTAGGTAGCATACCATCCGAGCAAGAGGCGATAAAGCTGTTTCAGCATCCTCTCATAGTAATTGATCCCGTGGATCCGAGGAGAAACGTAGCATCAGCCCTATCGAGAACCCAATTTTACAGGTTCAAGGCAGCTGCGAGGGCCTTCTTGAAGAGACCATCTTTGGAGTTCTTCAAGGAAAGGCAAGACGAGGAAAAGGAGCCATCAATATCAAACCTATTAAGGGAAAGGAGGTCCTTCATTGCAGCCATAGCTTTCGAGGGGGTTAAGGAGCCTCCTGACACCCTCTGGACTCAAGCCAAGAGCTGCTCTAGGAGGATAATGAGGATCCTAAGGGATAGGGAGTTTGAGCCCATCCAAGTTGAGGGCTTCACTGATGAGAGATCAAGGGTAATGATATTGATAGAGGTTCCAAGCAGGAAGATATCTGAGGTTAAGATAAGGGTAGGGCCCGAGGTAGGAAGGAAGGGAGAGCTGGATTTCATAAGGAAGCACATTGGAGCTGAAGACACGATATCAGGCCCATTCATAAGGGAAAACAGGTGGATAGTCCTTAAGAAAAGGAGAGAAAACGATTTGATGTCCCTCCTCTCTTGCTTCATCAAGAAGGGCGAAGGAATACCTAGGAAGCTCCTAAAAGCTCCTATAAAGGAAGTAAAACCTCTTGAGGAGATGAAAATTCCAGATTGGGCTATTGACTTCCTAAAGAAATTTCTAAAGAAGGAGGAGCCCTTCATTAAGGAGCTAGCTGATCCTTAAAGCCCTCTTTCCAGGGAAAACAGCTGACTTCCCGAGTTCCCTCTCTATCTCAAGGAGTCTGTTGTACTTGCACACCCTTTCACCTCTAGCAATAGCTCCGGCCTTTATTAGTCCGCAGCCCATTCCAACCGCTATGTCAGCTATGGCAGTATCCGAAGTTTCTCCTGACCTGTGGCTCACTATAACGGAGTAGCCTGCTCTAAAGGCGATTCTTGCCGCTTCAAATGCTTCAGTAAGAGTTCCAATCTGGTTTATCTTTAAAAGAAGGGAGTTCCCAGCGCCAACCTCTATTCCTCTCCTTAACCTCTCCGCGTTTGTTACGAAGAAATCATCACCAACCAAATGGATCCTATCTCCAATTCTCTTCGTTAGTTCTGAGAATGATTCAAGGTCATCCTCCTCGAAGGGGTCCTCTATGCTCACTATGGGATATTCCCTGACCAGCTCGATGTAAAATTCGAGAAGCTCCCCCTTATCTAACCTTTTACCATCTATTAGATAATTACCAGATTTTGCATCGTAAAAGCTGCTTGCAGCGCAATCTATCGCAAGAAATACCTTTCCATAATATCCACTCTCCTCAACGGCTTTTAAGATAGCGTCCAGAGCCTCCCTCGTCCTGGACATTGGAGGAGCGAAGCCCCCCTCATCTCCAACGTTCTTTGCTGATATTCCGTACTTCGAGACCAAGAGATCCCTTAAGTTGTAGTATATCTCCGCAGCAGCAAGCAGGGCTTCTTTGAGGCTCCTGAAGTCAGCAGGAACTATCATGAACTCCTGAATTGAGAGCTCATTTCCTGCGTGAAGCCCCCCGTTTATGAAGTTCATCAGAGGGACTGGGAGCAGGTTTGCAGAAATGCCTCCTATGTACCTGTAAAGGGGTTGTCCCATTGTGCTTGCTGCTGCCTTAGCGCAGGCAACTGAGACGGCAAGGATAGAATTTCCTCCAAAATTGGACTTATTAGGGCTTCCATCAGCCTCTGTCATCGTCCTATCTATTTCCTCCTGCTTCCTACAGTCCATTCCTATGAGAAGTGGAGCAATAATCTCCTTTATTGTTGCAACCGCCCTCCTTACCCTCTTACCCCTTAGTTGCTTCCCACCATTCCTAAGCTCAGCTACTTCTCCTTTGCCCTTTGAAGCTCCTGAAGGAACGGAAAAGCTCCCAATTCCTCCTCCCTCAGTCCTAACTATAGCCTTAACCGTTGGATATCCCCTTGAGTCAAAGACCTCCAAGGCATCGATCCCAGAGATCTTGAAATTCTTGCCCAAAGGACCACCTCCTTGCCAAGCTTCAACTAAGATGGGTTAATATTTCAAATAAAAATGGCAAATGATCCTTAGCACGTTACGTGAAATAGGGCTGCAACCTTCTTCCCACTTCTAAAAAGCTTTTCGTAGAGCTTGATGGCTTCAGGAGTCCTTGTCTTTAACACCTTTATTCCAAAAGATCTGAGATACCATCTATTTCAGCCAGTGAGAGGTCGCCATAAATTCCGGTTCCCACAACTAAGATCTCTGGACTTTCCTCAACCAGCTCCCTTAACTCCTCCTTCGTCAAAGGAGTGTGTCCGTATTTCTCCTTTAACTAGCTTGAAATCTCCTTCTTCTTCCTTGAAACCCTTCCATCAATGTGTATCAAGACGTCATGCGTATATTTTATCTCCAACCTTTATCGAGCCGAACTTTACGGAGATCATCTTTCATCCCAATTAATGGATCCAAACTCAGTTCAAAAGCCCCAACTGGGCACCTTATCCCGAGCCTCTCAAGCACTTCTGGCCTTACCTCTCCAATGCATCCAGCCTCGATGAAGCGGTCTTCAAGCTTGTAAATGACCGCGGCTGACCTTCCTGGTATCAGCGTTGGGTGCTCAAACCTCTCAAGCTCATACTTAACTCCTAGATTCCTGAGAAGGGCATCTAAGTGAGATTGGATCCTTTCAAAGCCAACTACGTCATCAGCTATGGCAGCAGCTATCCTTCTCTCGTTTCTAGTCTTGGTCTCTTGATTCTCATCTATCAAGACAACATCTCCAACCTCAAAGATTTGTTGGGGATAGGAAGCATGAACGTTGTTAGAAAGGAAGCTAAGGAGCCCTGGCATCAAGGAGTCTCTAAGCACGGTGAATGCCAAGCTTACCGGATTTGAAACCTTGACAACAGGTTTTCTAGGCCTTAAAACATTGTCAAATAACTCCTCCTCACTGGTCATGATGTAGCTGAGCACCTCTTGATAGCCTAGCCCGACCATTATGAGCCTAACCTTCCTCGAGAGCCTATGAACTGGGTGAACCCTTCCTATCGTCATAACGTTCGGTATCTCCCACTCAAGCCTATCATAACCATAGACTATGAGAGCTTCTTCAACGAGGTCTATTGGATGGAGAAAGTCCGCCCTGTAGGGAGGTATTATTGCCTCAATTACCCCGTCCTTTACAAAAGAGTCAAGCCTGGCCTTTTTAAGCAGGGCTGCTATCTCCTCAGAGGATAGATTAAGTCCCGTCTTGTTCCTGAAGTAGCTAGCCTCAAGCCTCATCCTAATAGGGGTTAGATCAGGGGTTATGAGCTCTCTGTCAGGAGACCTTATCCTAACCCTCCCAATCTTCCCTCCCTTCTCGGCAAGCGACGATACAACTACCAAGAGGGCCTTTTCAACGTCCTTCTGAGATGTTCCAGTTACGTCTATCAGGAGGTTCTTCGTTTCAGGGGTTACTCTGGTCATCTCCGAGTTTATTATGGGTGGAAAAGAGAGAACCTTGCCCCTGCTGTCCCTTATGACGGGGAAAAAGGGCTTATCAGCTATTATATGGCCGTATTCGATCCCCTTCTCGTGCTTCTCCAATATATCTAAGGCGTTCATCTCCTCGAAGCAGCCGAGCGGTATGAACCTGATCTCCTCAGGCCTTTCGCCAGCGTACCTAACTGGGGGGACAAGCTTATCCAAGTCGTGAACCCCTATAGAGACCTTTCTCCTCTTCCTTCCCCAAGTTTGGTGGATCTTTTCCTGAAGGTGCATTAGAGAGAGGAGGCCTTGCTCCCCAAGCTCAACATCTCTGACCACTCCAAGGGCAAATCCAGGCCTAACATTTAAGACGGTCTTATCAACGATGCCCTCAACCCTAGAATCGAAGATCTCATACTTAGGAATGCCTTCCTCAATTCCAAGCAGTCCCTTAAAGTGCCTAGCTATACCTTCCTCTGAAAGCAGGTCAATCCTGTCCGTGGTAACCTCTACCTCCGCCTCGTCCCCCTCGATCCTTTCAAGACTCATCTTAGACTTTTCAAGAAGCTTAATAAGCTCAGATTGAGTGAGTTCCCTCCCTATGAGGGAGAAGAGGTAGCTAAGGCTTAAGGTAATGGTTGGCACTCCCCTCACCTCAGCCCCCTGTATTCGAACTCCCTGAGGAACGTCAGGTCCCTCGAGTGAAGATCCCTTATGTCCTCTATTCCAAGCCTTGCCATGGCAAGCCTGCCTATCCCTATTCCCCAAGCTAAGGCCCCAACCTCCTTTGAATCTATTCCTAAGGGCTCAAGGACCTCAGGTCTAAACATCCCAGCCCCAAGAACCTCTATCCATCCAAGCCTCTCGTGCTTGACTAGGGTTTCCACGCTTGGCTCCGTGAATGGAAAGTAATCAGGCTTAAAGCGAATCTCGTCCCTCTTAAAACCAAGTTCCATAGCAAGCGTTGCAAGGAAGCCTAGAAGATGCTTCACGTTCAGGCCCTTATCCATGACCACTCCTTCGCACTGATAGAAGTCCATGGAATGGGTTTTGTCAAGAACATCGGGTCTAAAAACGTGATCTATAGAGAATATCTTCATTGGAATCTCCCTTCTAGCAGCAATTGTCCTTGCTGAGACGGCTGTCGTCTGACTTCTCAAAATAAGCCTCCTAGCAAGCCTGAAAGACCACTCGTATCCCCATCCCGTGGATCTAGTTATCCATCCATCCTCATGAACCCTTCTAACCCTCTCTACAAGCTCCGTGTCCTTTATGTTTGCCTCCTTAGGATATTCAAGGATGTAAGAGCTGTGTATCTCCCTTGCTGGATGATCTTGAGCCTGAAAAAGGACGTCGAAGTTCCAGAATTCCGCCTCAACGAAAGGTCCCTTAACCTCCTCGAACCCTAGGCCAACCAATATCTCTCTAACCTCATCGAGGAACTCAGCGTACATCTGGAGCTTTCCTGGATAGACCTTCGGGGGCTTTGCCTTAACATCGTACTCCTTCAGCCTTGCCTCTTTCCACAACCCGCTCTCTATGTGCTCCTTAGTGAGGGCCGAGATCTCCCTGATCACCTTAACCTCTCCAGTAAGAACCTTCTTTCCCAGCTCAGTTAGCCTCAATCCGAGCTCTAAAATCCTCTCCTCCTTTACTAGACCTCTTCTTCTCATGGTTTCAAGGAGCTCGGAGTCAAGCTCCTCGGGCCTTACCTCTGACCTGTGGACCTTAATCAAGGCCCGCTTCAAGGGAATAGTTTCAGGACTTCTGACGAGCTCTACTACTCTCTCCTCACCCAGCCCCACCATCCTTATCAGGCCAATGCGCTTTGCCTCTCCTATGGCCACTCCAACCTCCTCTTGTTCCAAGACTCCTGACTTGGCTATCTCCTTGATGGGGATCGAACCTCCCCTTCTTCTGAGGAGGTTAAGGAGTCTCTCCTCGGGAAGGCCCCTATTTAGGCAGTCTATTCCCCTTTGAGTAAGCTTTATGACCTTTCTCTTCCTTTTAACAAACTCTAGTATTCTCTTCTCCGCCAAAAGATGTGCAAGGGCTACAGCAGAGCTCTTTTCCATGGATATCTCCTCTAGCTTAACTAGTCCTTCCTTTGGGGCTAGGAGCTCAAGCAATCGTATCTCTCCCTCGCTAAGGGATATACTTCTCAACCTATACTCACCTCTTCTCCTCTTTGATTGGTGCAGGATGAAATGCCCATTCTCTAAACTTCAGGATAGAAAACAGGAAATTAACGACTGAGGGACACGAACATCTGGGTTTCATGCTCAGGTAAATTGGCGGACAATCACTCCCTACACCAGCTCCCACAGGCCCCACTTACTTTTAACCTTTAACCTCTCCTCTGGAGTTCTAGTTAAATAAGCTAGTTTCCCTTGAATGGCATCTCCCACATTGTTCTTGCGTAAATTTCTGCCTTTTTTCATCTGATAGCACAGTTCTCAAGTTTGTTGAAGCGTAAACTCTCTTAGGGCTGTGGACCCTTACTTCATACAACCATTTTTGCTGCCAGGCTTGTCCTTTCGAGGACCTTCCGTAAGGCTTGGCGCCACCATATGACTGAGATGGTAATTCAGCCCTTTCATCTCCCGAGAAGGATGATCCTACGCTGAAGCTCGATGTCGGGAGTAGTAGATTTCAAAAAGATCCATTCTCGAATAAGCTGCTCGAAGTCGCGATATGAACGGGTCGGGGTCTCACTATAGGTAAAAAGTTGGAGATAGAAAGCCCTACCCCCTATTGTCTCTTCCAAGTCTTTCAGTAGGGGATATTCACACTTCAAGCAGGAAGGGAATCAGCCGGTTAATATCGCCACAATTAGGACAAACTCAGGTTAGAGTTCAAACTTTAACTTCTGAGGGACCTTTTTATCCCTAAGGGGATAGGGAGACAAGAATGAGGGCAAGGAGAACTGGAATAGCTGGGCTCCCGCTTCACGGCGGAAAGGCACCGCCATGGCTCTTCAAGAGGATGAAGAAGCTCTCAGGAATCATAGCTAGGGCCATAGTTCTTGAATATGGGAGGGATGAGTTCCTAAGGAGGATAAGCGACCCTATCTGGTTTCAGGCTTTTGGCTGTGCCCTCGGATACGACTGGCACTCTTCAGGCCTCACCACCGTCCTAATAGGAGCCCTCAGGGAGGCACTTCTCGATGAAGAACTTGGAATAAGGGTCCTTGGAGGAAAGGGGAGGGCTTCAAGGGAAGTTCCTAATCAAATTGCCTGCCTCTCAAGGGACTTCGGCCTCTCGGAGAGTAAGTTAAGGGAAATTGAGAGAGCAAGCAGGCTGAGCGCAAAAGTGGACAACGCGGTGCTTCAGGATGGATATCAGCTTTACCACCACGCCATTTTGGTGACAGAGGATGGAAGTTGGGCTGTAGTGCAGCAAGGAATGAATCCGGAAGTAAGACTGGCTAGGAGGTACCACTGGCTCGGAGAGAGAGTTTCTTGCTTCGTGGAGGAGCCACACTCAGGCCTGATATCTGAGAGGGCAGAGGAAATAGTGTTGGACCTAACTGCAAGGTCGAGCAGAGAGGCGAGAAAGGCTTCGGTAGATTTGGCATTGGAAGGCCCGGAGAAGATCAAGAGTAAATTGAAACAAGCTGTAAGAGGTCCTCTTTCCAAATACTTGGATGAAAAACCGCTTCCTACCTACATAGAGTTTCCTAGAAGGCTAAACTGGGATGCGATAAGAGAAGCTAATGAGCTGGGGGTGTCAAACTATGAGGAGCTGGTAGAGGTGAGGGGAATGGGCCCAGCAACCATAAGGGCCCTTGCTTTACTTTCGGAGCTCATAGAAGGGGTCGAGGTATCCAGAAAGGATCCCGTTAGATACTCCTTTGCATTCGGCGGTAAGGACAGCGTCCCATATCCGGTTGAATTAAGCAGAATGGACGAAGCTATTTCATTCATGAACGACATAGTTTCATGGCTCGAGCTTAAGCCTGAGGAGAAGAGGGAAATCGTAAGGAGACTTTCAAGGCTTCTTCCCAGGTAATGAAGGCCTGAAAGAACGCTCAACAAAAGGGTGTAAGGGGGAACCATTATTCTAGAAGCTTATGGTTTCACTTATTCCAAAGGGAGTTGGATGGTTTGAAGGAATAAGGTGGGCTATCAAGGCAAAAGTAAGAAAATATGGCTCTGATGAATGGAAAAATTAGAATGCACATTGATACCCTTTTAAGCTCTAAGGAGAGGATGAGGAGTTCTATCTTAGGATAGAACACTACTTCATCCGAGAGCTTTGATTCAAAGAAGTAAAGAGAGTCTTTTTCAGTCGTTAACACGCATATGAGGAAAAATAATTGAGTTTAAGGAGGAGAGAATTGTAGTTAGAGGTAAAATTTGGTTTCGTTCTGATTTAGATTCCTTAAAATAAAAAGGTCAGAAAAGGCTTATTTTTGCAAGAAAATAAAGTATGGACCGGGGGGGATTCGAACCCCCGACCTCCCGCATTTTGGGGCAAAATGAAGAATTTTGCCATGCCAAGCGGGCGCGAATCTGGATTTTGAGGGGATTTTTAAAATCCCCTCTCGTTTACCAGGCTTCGCCACCGGCCCAATTCCCTAAAGTATGCTTTTCCCCTTATAAAACTTATCCTTCTTAGCGTATAGGCTTCTTAACTTGGTAATTCCTTCCTCCTAATGCAAGCAGTCCCTTTCCAATCAATCATGCTTTTTGAAGCTATAGGGCGGAACATACTCCTTCACTGGAGCCGAATCGAAACCTCATAAAAACAGATCACAAGACTACATGATCTAGAAGGTTGAATGGCGATTCTTGATTTATAGGTAGTGAAAACTCTCAGAAAAGTTCATGACAGCTTACTTGCTATTTCGCTTCCGTACTCCTGACATCTCCTAGAAACCTCTTTCCAGTCATCGCCAGCTGCTCTAACAATCCCAGGAAGCAATTTCATTCTGTGATGGAGACCAAAGGCCAGTTCTAACATTCTGATACAATCCAATCCGTCCCTTCTTGTCCCAGAGGACGTAAAGCAGCCTCCAATCTTGCCTTTCAGCTTGCGCCCTCTATAAAGGACAATTGACTCGTCGATAAGCTTCTTCACCTGCCAAGAAACGTTGCTGAAGTACGTTGGTGAACCTATTACGATCCCATCTGCCCTTTCCAAGTCTTCAACTCTGCATTCCTGAGCCTCTTTTATGATAACATTAACTCCTGCCCTTTTGGCCCCTTTAGCAATTTCCTCGGCCATCTTTTTTTGGTATTACCCGTCTTTGAATAGTAAACTATCAGTAAAGTCCTCTTCTTCACCTTTCTCACCTATTCTTCACTGACCAAAAAATAAGCCTTTACATTCAGTTAGCTCCAATGGTTGAGCTAAACAAAATCTTGTAAGCCTTAGAGGAGTTCAAACAATCTAAAGAAGGCTTTTATGCGCAAAGGGGTTAAAGTAAGGAGGAAGAAAGAAAAACCATGAGAATATTCAAGATGAACAGGCGAGATGAGAGTTTTAGGTGAGCAATGAGCCCTATCACAAATGAGAGTCAGCTTTTAATGGGGACCTATTGCCCATCATGAGTCAATGGATCCTTCAGATGGCCCTCTTAACCCCAGCCACTACCCTCTTCTTAGCCCATTTATACTGTCTCAACCTCTTGCTCCTTCCAAAGCCGCACGAAGCACAATATTTCTTCCTAACGTTGTAGGAGTGCCTTCCGCACCTCCTGCATCTTATGTGAGTCTTCCCTCTACTCCTTTTTCCCATTGATGGAGTTCCCTTCGTCATCCCAGCTCACCTTCGAATGTTTGGAGATGAGATAGCTACGACGTTGTCCCCCCTTATAAGAACTCTTTTCCCTATCCTTATTACGTGGTTCTCCGATTCCTCCTCCGCTGCTATTATTGCCTCAACCTCGTCCATTATAAGGTTTAGGTGCTGGTCGAATGACCTCAGGATTCCCCTAAGCCAGAAGTTCGCCTTAACAGAAACAAGGACGTTTGTATTCATGCTCCTGCTCAAGTACTCAAGTGTTGCGTTGCTCAAAGCTCATCGCCCTCGCAATCCCTATTTTTTGATAGGTTACAAGGTTTTTTAAGGTTAAGCATAGTGCCTTAGTCGTCGCCCGAGGAAGAAAGCCATATGGACCTAGAAGATAAGACAAGAGATAAGGTCTTTCTACTTAATAAGGAGCTTAGCAGCGTTTTAAGGCTAAGTTAAGACAATGAGGGACCTAAAGGAGGTCGATGTCTGTGCACATTCGATGTTTGAGGGCAGGTTAAGGGGCCTCTGTTTGGAAGTGCAAATTCCCTTTTAAAGTAATAGAAGCACTTGGACGGCTCTCTCATCCCATGGACTTTGAATTTAAGTTTTCCATGAAGTTCTCTCTTAAGTCCCTAAAGATGCTTCTTTTCCCACCTCTATCCTTGAGATGAAGTAAGACTTGGAGTCTGAAGCGAGAGTTCTCAAAAATTTCTTTTGCAACGATCGCCCTTTAGTGTGCATAAAAATAATTCATTATAATTATTATAATTTATAGTTAAATTAATTAAAAAATTACAATAGTAAAGTTTATATACTCTCCTAACATCCATCAATGGACACCCATCTCCCGAAAACCCGAAAGGGAGCGAAACCTCTACTGAAGTTCTAGGGAGCCTTAAAACCTTAGGGTTTTAGGAACTCTCGAAAAACCCGAAAGGGTTTGAACTTCGTTGTTAGGGATTTCTAGGGAGGTGAGTGCCCCTTTTCCTTCAGAAAGAGGGACTTCCTTTCTTGACTGATAAAAAATTTGAGGAAGAGAGCAGACATTTATGTGAAAGCTTTTTTGAGAGATCTTGCAAAGGAACAGATGATTTATTTAATAACTTAACCTATAAGCGAATTAACCATCTGACAGGATTTCTTTAAATATTCAACGTGGGGGTTGTTAGGTGACGGTCTTAGGAGGGACCTTGATTGGGATTCTTTAGAAGAATCTTTGGAAAGCTGGAGGAGCCCAAAGAGGAACAGATTTTCCCTTCAGAAACTGAGACAATACCAGAAGTTGTCCCTGAGAAGCCCATTGCCATAAAGCCCATGATGCTCTCGAATGAGGCCGATGTAGAGGCGATCCTGAAGGAAGTTAGGAGCGGAAACATAGTGATAGTCAGATATAACGACTATGCATCCAGGGATGCGGAGAGGCTCGCGGAAATCATTCAGAGGCTTAAAGAGAGTGTCATGGAGGAGGGAGGAGAGACTGTTTTGATAGAAACTAAGGAGTACCCGCCTCTGTTAGTGGTGCCCCACTTCATAGAGGTCTGGAGAACTCCAAAGAGAAGGAGGGTCTAGGAGTGAGACCTCTTTTTTCTCTTAAAGTCCTAGCTTTTCTCAAGCCAACTTGAACCTTTCCATGATGTCTGGCACTATCACTTGGGTGTGGGCCGATCTTAACGTATTCTGAACCAAGGAGGAGAAGGTGTAAAGCTTTTTCTCCTCGCTGTGAACCAGTATCACCCTTTTGGGCTTTGGTTCCAGTCTAGCAAGGTAGCTGAGCAACTGAACCTTATCTGCATGAGCTGAGAAGCCTTCTATAAGGTGTACAGATGCTCTTACCTTCACCTCTTTTGGGCCCGAGGGAGTTTGAACTGTTACCTCCCTCGCTCCCTCAACAAGCTTCCTTCCAAGGGTTCCTCTTGCCTGATAGCTCACTAGGAGGATGGAGTTCCTATCATTAGGAGCAAGGGCTGAGAAGTACTCTACGCTGGGCCCCCCTACTAGCATTCCTGACGGCGCTATTATGATGCAAGGCCCTCCCGATACTATCTCCTCCCTATCCGAGGGACCCTTTATCGGAGTTATGTGAGGCTCGAGGAAGGGATTGAAGTCCTCCTCAAATATCTTGTCCCTTATTCCCTTTGCGAGGTAGACGGGATAAGCTGTGTGAATTGCGTTTGAGTCCGAAATCATTCCATCTATGAATATAGGGACGTCCGGTATCCTCTTCTTATCAAGAGCATTAATCAGAGTTAGCATAACCTCTGTCGACCTTCCAACCGAGAGGGCTGGAATTAGCACCTTTCCTCCTTGGTTTAATGTCTTCTCAACCAAGGAGATGAGCCTTTCCTCCGCTTCCTCGAATGGAGGAAATACGTCCTGCTCCCCCCCATAGGTCGTCTCCATTATTATGGTATCAACCCTTGGAACCGAGTCTTCTGCAGCATCTAGAAGCCTACTGTTCCTGTACCTGAAGTCCCCAGTGTAGAGTATGGTGTGCTTGCCCTCATCTATGTTTAGGTAGGCCATTGCAGAACCAAGAATGTGCCCAGCGTTGTAGAGCGTAAGTTTTATGTCTGGCGATATGTCGACGGTTTCTCCGTAATCCAAGGTGAAGACCTGAGTTATAAAACTGGTAACGTCTGCCTTACTGAAGAAAGGAATTATTCCGTTTCTCATTGCCACATTTATGTAGTCGTGAAGCAGCAAAGCCGTAAGATCTCTGGTCGGAGAAGTTGCGTATATTAAGCCCTCGTATCCGTGCTTAAGCAGGAGAGGTATTGCTCCTGAATGATCCAGATGAGCATGCGTTATAACGACTGCATCAATCTCGGAAAGTCTGAAGTCAGGGGAGTCAAATCTCGGAAAGAACTCCCCTCCTCCAACAGCAATTCCAGCATCGAGCAAGATGGAGCTCTTCCCCGTCCTAATCAGTACGCAACTCCTTCCGACTTCCTTCGCCCCTCCAAGGAATGTTGCAGTTATCTCCTCACTTATCTGAAGGGCCGACCTATAGATCCTAGATGCTGCTTTCCTGAACTTCTTACTCCTCGTGTAGGCCTGATCTATTAAGATGCTTTGAAGGGTTTCGAAAAAGGTTGATCTCATGGAGGGAGCCCTTATTATCACGGGCCTCCAGCCAGTTAGCTCCAATATCCTGTTTATGTTTGCCCCCTTCTTTCCAACAATGTATCCGGTCCTCTTTGCTATTATGTAGACCTCGCTCGTCTCCTTCTTAAATATCATGTCAGAGATCTCTGCGTTTGAAGGTATTATCTCAAGTATCTTCTTCCTAGCTTCCTCCTCACTTAGAAGGGGTTTCTTTGCGTTTATTATTATCTTCTTCCTTATGGTCTTAGCTAGCTCCGCAATAACGTCGTTCCTCCTTATGAAGATCCCTGGATCCTTAGCGTAAACCACCACATAGGGACCTTCAAGCACCACTTTTGAGATCTCTCCAAGCCCAGATAGGACCTGCTTTACCCTTCTCTGGATGCTTTGAGAGTTCTCCTTAATCACTTCTTTCATCATCTTGAGACTTTCACCTTCTCGATAATGGACTGAATCTCGTCGGGTTTAAGGAAGTGAATGCCCTTATCATCTACTACGGTGAGATCTATACCATCTCCGGTCGCCGAATCCCTCTCAAGGGCCGAAATCATTGCGCTTATCGCTAGCCTCTTTCCCTCCTCAATGCTCATTTTGGGATCGTAGTTCTCCTCTATTACTGAAATCGCTATAGGGGATCCTGAGCCTGTGGCTATGTACTCCTCCTCCGTCATGCTCCCGAGAGGATCAACGTTAAAGAGGTGAGCTCCGGTCTCATCGATGCCCCCAACCATGATGTGCGCTATGAGCACGTAGGGCCTGTAGGACCAAAGTATAAGCGCTAGTCTCCTCGCAAGAGCCCTAACAGACATTCCCTTACCAAATTCGAGTTCATATAGCTTTGCAACGGCCTTAAGGTTGTTTGTAAGGAATTGCCCGTCCGCCACCGAGCCAGATATTGTTGCAACAACCTTATCTGATATCTTTATCGTCTTCCTAACCCTCTTGCTAGCTATGTAGGTTGCGATGGATGCCCTCTTGTCGGATGCAATTACTATTCCGTCCGAGCATTTTATTCCAATTGTAGTGGTCCCCTTTAGGATTGATGGTTCCCTCTGAACCATCTTCCATCCAAACTGAAGCGAGTTTTTCTTGAAGATTGACATTCAACCACCCTCTAGGGTTGAAAAAGCCACAAGGGCAAGAAGCCCATTTCTAAATTAATAGATGTTACTTAAAAAGAATGAGGTCCTCAGAAGGAGGAAAGCTGATGGGAGAGATATCGGTTCTGATCCCTGAGAGCATGGCCAAAAAAGGTTTTAGGTTCTTCCTTTTTGGAAAGGCAGATGCTTGTGAGAAATGTGAGCTCAAAAAGGCTTGTGTTGAGAATATAGAGCCGGAGAGAATTTACGAGGTTCTGAGAGTTATGAAGAAGTCATTTAACTGTCCAGTTCACGGAGAAATGAGGGTTTGTAGGGTCAAGAAGCTTGAAAAGACCCTTTTAGCCATTAGGAAGGACGAAGCCGTGGAGGGACTCTCGATCAGGTATCAAGGGCCTAGATGTCAAGAGCTGACGTGTCCTAACTTCGAAGTTTGCAACCCATTTGGGATAAGGAGGGGAGAAAGCCTGAAGATAGAGAGGGTAGAAGAGCTAGAAGAGCCTTGCAGGATAGGAATGGAGCTCGTCAAGTGCTTGGTAAGGGTTGAGCTTTAACCCATTAGCTGATCTCCTCTTTCTGCTTTGGCATCTCGAACGTTTCGATGAATCTCACCTTTTCTACTTCAGGCATGTACTTCATCAGGGCCGATAGGAACCTAACCTTCCTAATGAAGCAATCTCTTTTCGAATAGGCAAGCTTTGGAAGCTCTATGGTGAGGATTGATTCCTTAAAGGATGTCTCGAACTTCGAGGGCTCAACATCGAATATATCAGAGGCAAGAGCCTTTATCTTTTCTTCTCTCTTCTTTAAAACCTTCTCAACCCTTATCATCACCCTGAGACTCTTCCCAGCCAGGGGATGATTGAAGTCAACCTTAACCCTCCCTCCTGAGACCGTCTTTATCACTCCTCTCTTTCCCTCTAGGTCGATCAAGGCCCCTGGCCTTATATCATTTGAACCGAGGAGCCTTCTTATCCTGTTAAGGGAGAAGGTAACCACCTTTGATTCATCGTAGGATCCGTAAGCCTCTTCTGGACTTAGGACTATGATCCTCTCTTCTCCCTCCTTCATGGTAGATATCTCTTTCTCTAGCGCTGGAAGGAGCCTTCCTTCACCAAGGACCACCAATATGGGAAAGTATTGATCCCTTCCGGAGAAGTTCCTCTCCTTCGCCACCTTCTCCATAGTCGTGTCTATTAGCTCGTTGGTCTCAGCATCCTCTACACAATAATCAATGAGGAGGAATGAGCCATTCAGCATCCTCTTCTCCTTTTTAACCTCTTTGTCCTTTGTCTTTACTTTCCCTTCCGTGCCCATTCAATTACCCCTTTACAACGCCTATCGGAACCATTCTGACCGCTAGTCTTGCGATTCCAGCCTTGTGCGTTGAAATTGCAACCTCATCGACGTCCTTGTAGGCCTCTGGAGCCTCTTCTGCGGCTACCTTGAGGGATGCCGGTTTCACCAAGATTCCCCTTTGGGCAAGTCTTGAAACAATTTCGCTTCCCCTGAACCTTCTTACTGCTACATGCCTGCTGAGAATCCTTCCTGCTCCATGAGCGGCAGAGCCAAACGTTTCCTCCATCGCCCTCCTGGTCCCGAACATGAGGAAGGAAGCAGTGCCCTGAGAGCCAGGTATTAAGACCGGCTGGCCCGTCTTGGCATAATCCTTTGGAATGAAGGGACTTCCAGGCGGAAAAGCCCTTGTAGCTCCTTTCCTGTGAACGAAGACTTCCACCTCCTTCCCATCAACCTCATGTCTCTCCCTCTTTGCGATGTTGTGGGCAACGTCGTAGATGAGCTCCATCCCAAGCTTCTCTGGCGATGCTCCAAAGACTTCCGAGAAAGCCTCCCTGACCCAGTGGGTTATCATCTGTCTATTGGTCCAGGCGTAGTTTGCAGCCCCCTTCATGGCTGAGAAGTATTGCATGGCAAGCTTTGATGTGGTGTAGGCGCATATTAGCTGCTTGTCAGGAAGATGGAAGTCCAGCCTATTTATGTTCCTGAGCATGAGCTTCAGGTAATCATCTGCAACTTGGTGACCAAATCCCCTGCTCCCTGTGTGAATCATCACAGTTACTTGACCCTCGTGAGTTATTCCGGCTGCCTTTGCGAGGGCCTCGTTGTATATCTTGTCGACGACTTGAACCTCAAGGAAGTGATTTCCGCTTCCAAGCGTTCCTAGCTGTGGTCTACCCCTCTCCTTGGCTCTAGAGCTTATCAGGTCCGGATCAGCCCCCTCCATGCAACCCCCTTCTTCCGTGTGCTCAAGATCCTTCTCCCACCCATATCCTCTCTCAACCGCCCATCTCGCTCCCATCGAAATTACATCATTTAGTTCAGCCGTGCTAAGTCTAAGCTCCCTGCTCCTGCTTCCGAGGCCCGACGGGACCTTCTGGAACATGGTGTTAACAAGCTGCTTTAGCTTAGGCCTCACGTCCTTAACATCTAGATTAGTCCTTAGAAGCCTTACGCCGCAGTTTATGTCGAATCCAACCCCTCCAGGGCTTATTATACCATTGTTCGCGTCAAATGCAGCAACTCCTCCTATAGGAAAGCCGTAACCCCAGTGTATATCAGGCATGGCTATGGAGTACTTGTAAATTCCAGGGAGCATGGCTACGTTGGCAAGCTGCTCTATTGCTCCCTTCTCTACCTGGCTTATTATCCTCTGCGTCCCTATGACAAGCCCTGGAACCCTCATCCCCCTTTTATATTCCTTTGGAAGCATCCATCTTACTTCATCGAGTTTTTTGAGCAGCGACATCACCATTTAATCGTCACCGTTGTACTCATGATTGAGGAGTAATTAAAGGTTGCCAGGGTTTATGATGTCAGACCTAAGATCAAGGGCACTCGAATTCGTAGCTAAGAGAAGCACGAGAGAGCTAAAGGAGAGAGATCAGCACTTTATGATAAGCAAGAAGGAGATAGAGATCATAGTTGATCTAGCCGAAATATCTGAGAAGGACGTAGTGCTTGAGATAGGGGCAGGCCTTGGTTTTTTGACGGAAGAGATCGTTTCCAGGAAACCAAAGGAGGTCTACGCTGTTGAGAAGGATCCAGAGCTTGCTTCAATTCTCAGGAGAAGGTTTGAGGGTGAAAAAAGCGTGAAAGTTATTTGTAGGGACATATTGGAGCTTCTTCCTTTTAAGGACAAGTACACTAAGGTGGTTGCAAATCCTCCCTTTTCCATATCATCAAGGATATTGCTGGGCCTTCTGGAAAGCGATTTCAAGCTTGCTTCCATGACTTTTCAACATGAATTTGCCCAAAGGCTGGTCTCAAAGGAAGGATCAAGTCAGTACGGAAGCCTTTCAGTCCTAACTTCACTCAGGTTCGAGGTAGAACTTGTAAAGAAGGTTAGTAGGAACTGTTTCGTTCCAAAGCCAGATGTTGATGTTGCCCTAGTTAGGTTGAGGTCTAGGGACCTTCCCATGGAAGAGGGAGATTGGAGGCTTCTCATGGAAATGCTTCCCCATCTCTTCGAAAGGAGGAAGAGGAAGCTGTGCAATGCGCTTGAGGATTTTCTGGTGTGGAAAGGGGTGAATAGGTCTCTTGCAAGAGGCTTCGCCAAGGAGCTTGGAGATGAGAGAGTTTACAAGATTACACCAATGGAGTTCGCGAAGCTAGCTGCAAAGGTCAGGGCCTTCCTTTCAAGGCCCTCATAGCGTCCTTTATCAACTTATAGTGCCTTCTGCAAAGGAGCAACTCCTTTGCATCTGGAGGATCTAGCTTGAGGTTTAGGCCGTCTAGAACCCTCTTGTAGCTCCTATTGAGCCTCTTTTCAGCGAACTTATTGCACCCAATTATCATGCACTTCTTCTTTTCTTCCATACTCATTACCTCTACGGGCCCGGCGGGACTCGAACCCGCGACCTACGGCTCCGGAGGCCGTCGCTCTATCCAGACTGAGCTACGGGCCCTTAAAACTATTAAATAGTTTCCAGTTATAGCTTTAACCCTGCTGTCCCTGCCCTTACTTGAAAAACTCCGTGTATCCGCATTTTCCACAGGTGTACCTGTTATGATGAGTTGCCATAAAGGATCCGCATCTAGGACATTTTCTGGCCTTTCTTATAAGCTTACCATCTTTAATCTCATACAGATTTGATATAAGGACGTTCTTGTGCTTGACCAAACTGCATCCCCTATCCCGCCTCGGCTTGAGCCTCAGCCTTCTTCTCATGTCTCTTAATTATGTGCTCAGGCTCTATTTCCTTTGCCTTATTTGGATCATCGTAAACCAATATCAGCGCCCTTGCCTCTGTCATCCCGTACTCTTGAGTTATCTTCCTCACTATCACCCTCTCTTCTTCAACGCCAAGAAACCTGGAAACTTCTTCCCTTATTTGCCTTCTGCTTGGAGTTGATCCGTCAAATCTGAGCCTAAATAGCACTTCCTCTCTGTGTAGAAGAGGATTTCTCCTCCTCTCCAAGACCTCCAAGTCTGGCATTTGCACTCTACCCATCCATGGATGAGGCGCTTATAAACTCAACCCAACATGAGGTTGGTAGCTAGGCATCTTAAAGCGCTTAGGAGATCTCAAAGGACCCTTAGAGCGTATATTCCCGATCTCGTCAGCCCGAGCTTCTTCGCAAGCTCAGACCTTGTGGGATCTACTATGACAACGACCCCCTCCCAGTTGACCGTGAGGTCTTTAGAGCCACAGATTGTGCACCTATCACCCTCTGTCAAGGCCTTACATGAGCGACATGCTCTAAGCTTGGGCAACTTCTCCCCTCCCTACTTCTCCTCCCTTTCCTCCTCTATCTTCCCGAGGCCTGGCTGCCTGCAGGAAAGAGCTATCCTTATTATAGGCTCTCCTCTCTTAGGAGCAGTTGGATCAGGCTTGCTAACCGCTGTTATCCTTGCCCTTATCCTGTCTCCTGGTCTGAAGGTGACCTTCGTCTTTCTTCCTTGAAGCACCCCTCCCCTCTGAATGAACACGTCGTCCCCAAGTTGAGAGATGTGGATGAAGCCGTCAACGGGCCCGACCTTAACTATGGCACCGTGGGTGACTATCTTGTCTATCTCCCCCTCTATGATCTCCTGGACCTTTGGAAGGAATGAGAGAGCCTTGAACTTCGCCTTAAAGTAGAGTGCGGGGCTAGAAATGAAGAGCTTTCCCAAACTTATCTCCTCTATTCCAACTATCTCAACTATCAAACCGGCTCCTGAAACGTACTTGCCCAGATGCTTGTTTCTAAGATAATCCTCAGCTATCTTCCTTGGATCCTCTCCGATCCTCTCCGGAGGTACAAAGGCTATGTCTGAGAGGGTTACTAGGTAGTACATCGAGATCACCTTATTCCGGGCTCCTCAAGCATCAACTTCTTCCCCGCCCTCAGGTATATAACGGGTATTCCCTTATCAAGGAGCTTTTTCTTAAGCTCTATGTCAAAGGTGGCAACTATAACACCTTTCTTGTCCTGGCAGAACTCAACTATGGCTTCATCGCATGCCTTCAAAGCCCTTTCTTCCTTAACTCCTAGCCTTTTAAGCGCCTCAATTATGCTTGAGGCAACTAACTTCTCCATTTGGGATCCGGATCTTAGCTTTCTTCTTATCTCATCCATGCAGCTGGACAAAACTATGGTTTTAGATGGGTGAGCCATTTCTATCACACTTGAGAGGTCGAAGGAGACTTGCCTCTCAAAGATAGCTAAAAGGACCGAGGTGTCGATTACTAGCAATCTAGACATCTCTAACACGTTATTTTGTTTAGTGGGCCCGCCGGGATTCGAACCCGGGACCTCTCGGTTATCAGCCGAGCGCTTTTGGCGGAATACCTCTGCCAGGCTGAGCCACGGGCCCAGATAAATTATCTAGATAAAGAATTGAATACCAACTTATATAAATTTAATACCCTATGCCAAGGTGGTAGTCTCATCCTTAATTGCGAAGATCTAATCTTTCCGAGCGCCTTTTTAGCGCATGCGCTGTGCTCCTTAGCAGAATTCTTCTAGCTCAAGACAGTGAATTTAGATATGAGATTGGCGTGGCTTTCATCTATTAGATTAATTTAATGCAGAGAGGGCTTGAAAATTATTTTGATGAACCCCCATGCTCTATTAGAGCACAACTTACTGTGCTATGATAAGAATGAGCATTACCTTTATGTAATGCATTTTTATATTGACAAAAATGAAAATATATATGAGTATGGATAAGAAGGTTACTATAAGCGTCAGGATCCCTAAAGAGCTCAAGCAAAAGATAGAGGAGCACGGGATAAGAGTTAGTGAGGTTGTTAGAAGGGCCCTTGAGGAGGAGATTAAGAGGAAAGAGCTAGAGAAGGCTGCTGAAGCTGCTGAGGAACTCGGTAAGATCTTCTCCAAGATACCAGAGCAGGAGATAGTACGCCTCATTAGGGAGTACAGGAGGTCAAGGTAGATGTACATGTTGGACTCAAGCGCAATAGCGATTCTCCTCAGGAGGCTCGGCAGGAAGGCGTTAAAATACATCAAAGACGTGTACACTTTAGAGCTTGCACGCTACGAGCTGGGCAACATCATCTGGAAGGAACACGCAATTAGAGCTTCGATCAGCTTAGATGAGGCGGTAAGTAAGGCAGGCCACATCGCAAAGTTGCTAAAAACCATGAAAATTAGAGGAATACACTCGGA
>JAVCBX010000185.1:0-10569 GCA_037917635.1 Thermoproteota archaeon
GCGTTGTTCAAGTTAAATCATGCTACTTAGAAATAAATTCATTTTAACCTTTTCTTTTCGTTTCTTACATAAAGGAGGCACAAAAATTGATTATTCAACAATCCTTTACATCAGCGCTTACGGCATAGCCTTTGAAAAGGCCGAAATTTCTCTTTGCTGCTGGGTGCTGGAAGTTCAATCTTGTTCCCTCTGCAAGTTGACATTTTTATCAAATTGCAAGATCAATAAGCAATGATGTCTGAGTTTCTGGAAACGTATCAAGAGGTGGTCAAAAGGGAGAAAGTTCTTAGGAAACTTGCCTTATTATATGCGCTTGGTTCAATTTTAACGGCCATAGGAATATATCTAGAGGCTGGGTTTCTTGCTTCAGCTATTTGCATTGCAGCACTATTATTAGCTTGGTTTCCAATTAAGAAAAAGGCAAGGAAGATCTTAGCTGGCTGGTTAAGGGAAAAGGCGACTTAACCCTTCTACCTTCGTCGCTGATTTTCCCTTCTTTGGAGTTTCGCAGCCAAGTATAGGGCGTAAGCAGCCGAAACTGCCCTTTCTGGCGATGAGAAAACAGGTATTCCTCTTATCTCAAGCTCTCTGGATTGCCTTCTCGTAAAAGGTCCCCCTAATGCAACTGCAAGAATGGGCTTCCCATAAATTCTCATCTTGGGAGCAACCTCAACTATGTCCTCGCCCAAAGGGGTGTCTTGGAAGACAAAGAAGACCATCAAGATGTCTACCATTGGATCCTCAAGCAAAAGCCTCATCGAAACCTCATAATCCCTCGTTGTTGCGCTTCCTGTTAAGTCAACTGGATTTCCAACTTGAGCGTATGAAGGGAGAGTTTCCCTCAGCTGATTTTTTGTCCTTTCTGTGTACTCAGCAAGCTTCATTCCTCTCTTGACAAGCTCATCTGTTGCCATTACGCAAGGCCCAGCTCCGTTTGTGATCATAGCAATCTTGGGGCCAGAGGGCAATGGAGCTAAAGAGAGGGCCTTCGAGACGTCGAAAAGTTCTTCAAACGTGTTTACTTCTATGACCCCGCATTGCTTAAAGGCTGAGGACACGATCTCATAGGATCCAGCTAAGGAACCAGTGTGCGAGGCAGCTGCCTTAGATCCCTGTTCAGTTCTCCCAGATTTTAAAACCACTATCGGTTTCTTTTTTGACACTTTAAGGCAAGCTTTCATGAACTTCCTTCCTTCAGAAATGCTTTCTGTGTATATTGCTATGACCTTCGTCTTATCGTCGTGTCCTAGGTACGTTATTAGGTCTGCTTCATCCACGTCCGCTCTGTTCCCATAGCTCACGAACTTGCTTATTCCAATTCCTTCCTCAGCAGCCCACTCAAGGAATGCGCATCCAAACGTTCCGCTTTGGGTTAGAAAGGCTATGTTTCCAGGAGGAGGCCTAAGCATCCTTTCCCTAGATTGGAAGAAAGTGTCAATTCTGGTCCATCCATCGAATATGCCTATGCAGTTAGGGCCTATCAATCTTATATGGTGTCTTTTTGCTATTTCGACAACTTTTCTTTCAAGCTCGGCACCCTTAGTTCCAACCTCCTTGAATCCACCTGAAACTATTACCACAGCTTTAACCCCCTTTTTTCCACATTCATCTATCACATCAGGAACCGCTTTTGGTGGAATAGAAAGAACGGCCAAGTCCACTTCATCAGGTATTTCCAATACGCTTCTGTAACATCTAAGTCCAAGTATCTCTTCTGCTCTTGGGTTTACCGGGTATACCCTTCCCTTGTACTCCCCTTTCACTAAGCTCCTCAGGATCTCATGCCCTATCTTACCGGGCTTCGTTGATGCTCCAACAACCGCAACCGATCTAGCCTTGAAGAAATAATCGAGGTCCTTCATGATGTTCCCCCGATTGAGCCCTTCATCACTTATCAAGTTAAAGGCGATCTTACGGGTGCAAGCCAGAGCTACATCTCTTTAAATCTGGGCATTATTGCTTGATAACTCTTATATTTCGCCTTTTATAAACAATTTAGGTGGATATCTTTGAGTTTTGAATTTAAAACTATTGAAGAAGCCGAGAAAGCTCTCGAAAAAGGTTGAAGACGACCTAATAATGGGCAGGATCTCCGAGGAAGAGTACAAAGAAAGAAAAAAGAGGATAGAAGCCTATATCTCCCTTTAAAAGCTAGAAGACATGTTAATTGAAGGAAAGATAGGTGAGGAAGAGTACAAGAGAAAGAAAATGGAGTATGAGGCGATAATCTGGGGAGAGGCTATCACCGGGAAAGACCTCCTCTAGCTAGAGGAGGTCGACGAAGTGATCTCGAAAATCAAGGAGGTGAGGAAGAAAAGGAAAAAGAGCTGGTCTCAAGACTATCAGAGAGAAAGAAAGAGATAGAGATAGAATATCAGAAGTGGAGAATAAGATCGAGGAAGTTAAACTCGAGTTCGAAGAAATAAAAGCAAGGCTCATTCTTGAGGAGATAAGTGATTCTGAGTTTGAAGCAAGAAAATCTGCATTAGAGAGGAGAAATAAAAGCCTTTCAAACGAACTAAAGTTGTTAAAAGAGGCTCTGGACCTCTTGGAATGACCTTAGACAGATTCTAATTACGTTAACGGATATCGAAACAAACCTAATGTCAGCCATGGATAATGTTATTATGATCTGATGTGCGGTTGTACCCGATTTCAGAACGCATGAGCGAAGAGGAATGAGCAATCTCGCTCTAATTAAAAGGATCATTCCTGCCTTTATTCTACTCTCGATAGGTATTGCGAAGAGGTAGCTGATATAAAATAAGGAGAAGGAGGGGAAGGATTTCCATAAGTGGAGTTCCAGGCTGGCTAGCGAGGATCGAGGTGGAAGTTCTCTTAAGACTTGAAAGGCTATTCAAAAAACCTATTTTAGCGAATATCTTAAAATTTCCTCCCTGCTAGGAGAGGAGATAGTAGTTATGAGCATAAGCTCTCTTTTGTGCTTATTGGGCTCGTTAAACCAGTGCATAACTTTGTTTTTCTCTTTTTTGCCGGAACAGCAATAGTACTTCCTCTTAAGGCTTTGATCTCAAGGCCTAGGCCTTATCAAACAGTTGGCAGATGAAATAGGTTGGGGCTTCCCAAGCGGTCACTCAATGACGCCTTTATAATAGCTAGAATTCTATCTGAATTTCATTCGGGCCTAGCATTGATTCTCTACCCATTGGCTGCTTTAACAGCTATGAGCAGGATCTATCTAGGTCTTCACTATCCCACAGATGTGGTATTTGGGTCCTTGATAGATGGGTGATTGCTGAGCTTGCGGTCAGATATCAAGGCTGTTTGGTATCACGTGTGTTTGCATTTATTAAGATCTTTATCAGCCGAGGGCTACGGCCTATTTTTCAATGTTTTTAGGTTTTCCCTTCAACCAGCCTTCAGCGAGATTGTTGAGTAGCTTCCTCTAAAGAATTCAGATTAGCCTTGCTATTGCATACTTTCCAACGTAATAGATCCTTTCCCTTAAGAGACTTTATAAGAGTGATTCGTGTCCCAACAGAGGAGATCAGAGGTGAAGGTTTGGTCTGTTCAGAGTGCCATAGAACTTCAAGTCAATGCCGCTTACCTGAAGAAGGATATTTGCTCTAAAACCATTCCAAGCTTCAGTTATTCGAGATTAGAGTTCTTTTCTCCTTCCAACCTTCTTGGAAAAGGAGTTAATGTTTTTAACGATAGACAGGAGGGGGATGATACGGATATGGAGGTGAAGAGTAAGCTTCTACCAAGCCAAAAGGCCAAGATTCCAAGGGGAAAGGTTCACATAATAGAGGAGAGATGCAAGAGCTGTGGCTTATGCATCGATTTCTGCCCAAGACAGGTTCTTAGGAGGTCAAACAGGATCAATGATAGGGGCTATCATGTGGTAGAGCTAAAGGAGGATCCTGAGGAGGGAAAGATCTGCATAGCTTGCGGATTCTGTCAAGTAATCTGCCCTGAGTACGCGATCTGGGTTGAGGAAGAAGAGTCTTAAGGGGGATTGCATTGGGAAGAGTTGTTTTGACTGGGAAGCATTTCTGGTACGGAAATATTGCAATAGCTGAAGGGGCAATAGCTGCAGGATGCAGATTCTTCGCTGGCTATCCTATAACGCCGGCGAGTGAAATAGCTGAACACATTGCAAGAAGATTCCCTGAAGTAGGAGGAATCTTCGTCCAGTTTGAGGATGAGATCGCCTCTATGGCAGCAATACTTGGCGCTTCTTGGGCTGGAGTCAAATCCATGACGGCTACCTCCGGGCCAGGATTCAGCTTAATGCAGGAGAACATAGGTCTTGGGGTTATGATGGAAGTTCCAGTTGTCATAGTTGATGTGCAGAGGGGAGGCCCAAGCACAGGCCTTCCCACACTTACGGCTCAAGGAGACATAATGCAGGCGAAGTGGGGGAGCCACGGGCACTACGAAATCATAGCTCTCTCACCTGCGTCTCCCCAAGAGGCTTTCAACTTAACAATCCGTTGCTTTAATCTTGCTGAAAAGTACAGGATTCCTGTTATCCTGCTAGCAAGCGAGTCCGTTTGTCACAGCGCTGAGAAAGTGGTAGTTCCTCCTGAAGAGGAGATCGAGATAGTGAACAGAAAGAAACCTGAAGTTCCTCCTGAGGATTACTTGCCCTATAAGCCTGATGAGGATCTAATCCCTCCAATGGCCTGCGCTGGAGAGGGATATTCCATTAAAACTACTGGTTTAACTCACGATGAGAGAGGATATCCAGATATAACTCCAGAGGCTCAAGAAAAGCTCATAAGAAGACTTAATGATAAGATTAGGTTGCATAGGGAGGAAATTGTCGAAGTTGAAGAGATTTTCATGGAAGATGCTGAGATAGCAGTTGTCTCCTATGGACAGCTCTCTCGTCCCGCAAAGGCAGCCGTTAGAATGGCCAGAAAGGAGGGGATGAAGGTTGGTAGCATAAGGCTGATTACGATTTGGCCCTTTGCAGAACACATCATAAGAAAGTGGGCCGATCAAGTTGAGTGCTTCGTAGTTCCAGAGCTCAATTACGGTCAGGTCTACCTAGAGGTTAAGAGGGAGGCGGAAGGAAGGGCAAAGACTTTCTTAATCCCCAGAATGGGTGGTAGACTAATCACTCCTGAGGAGATCTATCTGGAGATTGAAAGGGTTTGGAAGGTGATTAAGGGTGCGTGAGGCTTACGAGTTGTTGCATCCAATAGATCGCTGGCTTAAAGTCGAGAGGATGCCTCACATCTGGTGTCCTGGCTGTGGAATAGGAGCAATAATCCACGCTTGGATTAGAGCTCTTGAAAGGGTTGGAATCGAGAAGGAGAAGGTTGTTTACGTATCCGGCATAGGGTGCTGTGGGAGGGGCTCGGGCTACCTTGATGTGGATAGTTTTCACACAACTCACGGGAGAGCAATTCCCTTTGCTGTTGGCTTGAAACTAGCAAAGCCGGAGCTCTGTGTGACTGTTATATCTGGGGATGGAGACCTCTTTGCAATAGGAGGAAATCATTTCATTCACGCTTGCAGGAGGAACAATGACCTGCTCGTGATCTGCGCCAACAACTTCATTTATGGGATGACTGGAGGTCAAGTTGGTCCCACAACGCCTCACGGAAGCTATTCCACCACGAGCCCCTACGGAAACATAGAGTATCCATTTAACACCCCTCATCTTGCTGATGCGGCTGGAGCCGTGTTCGTTGCTAGGTGGACGAGCGTTCACGTAAGGGAGCTGGAGATGTCTATAGCTGAAGCGTTGCAGATGAAAGGGTTCAGATACATAGAGGTTCTCTCGCCCTGTCCAGTTAACTTTGGAAGGAGGAATAACTTCCCAGAGCCTGATGACATGGCTAAGTGGTTTGCTAAGATGTCCGTAATAAAGCACGGCGCTAATACAAGTGAAGTTGGAATCGAGATGGGAAAGCCGATAATCCTAGGGAACTTCGTAAAGAAGGTCGGAAAGCCAACTTATTACGAGTTAATAATGAAATTGATTGAGGAGAGGAAGGGAAGATGAGAAAAGAAGTTTTCTTCGCTGGTTTCGGGGGGCAGGGAATAGTTACGGCTGGTTATATAGTTGGAAGAGCCGCTGCTGTTTATGATGACAAGGAAGCAAGCCTAACTCAAGCGTATGGACCGGAGGCCAGAGGATCTACATGCTATAGCGCCGTAGTTATCGATGACAAGGAAATAGATTATCCATATCCTCGAAATCCTGAGGTCATGGTAATAATGAGCAAGGACGCATACAAAAAGTTCTTACCAAGGCTGAAAGAGGGCGGAATCCTTATAGTTGACAGCTCCCTGGTGAAGATTGACGATAAAGCTAGCAAATTCTTGGTTTATAAGGTTCCCGCAACGGAGATAGCTGAGAAGATGGGAGCAAGGATAGTTGCAAATGTTATATTGCTGGGTTTCTTGGGGAAGGTTTGGGATGGAGTTAGCGTAGAAGCCCTTAGGAAATCGATAAAGGCGACTGTTCCGAAGAAGTACCTGGAGCTTAACCTCAGAGCCTTTGAGAAGGGAGTTGAGCTTGCTGAAAAGATGCTTGAAAAGAAGGTGATGCCTTAAAAATGGGGCAAAGACCCCCTTTTTCTGCCAAAAAAAAGGATGAGGAAAGGATAGGAGTTTTCGTTTGTCACTGCGGAAGGAACATAGCCGCCACTGTTGATGTCAAGCGAGTTGTAGGCGAGATCCTGAACCATCCCCTCGTCATCCATGCTGAGGATTATGAGTACATGTGCAGCGAGCCGGGTCAGGAGCTGATAGAGAGGGCAATTGAGGAGAAAAGACTTACTGGGATTGTTGTAGCTGCTTGTTCTCCGTCTTTACATGAGAGCAGATTTAGAGAAGTTGCTGAGAGGGCTGGCCTAAATAAGTACAGGTGTGAAATAGCGAACATAAGGGAACAGTGCAGCTGGGTTCATGATGATGTGGAAAAGGCAACCGAGAAGGCATTAAAAATTGTTAGGAGCGTTGTTGAGAAGGTTGCTAGGAACGAGGAGCTAGAACCCATTGAAGTTGGCCTTAAGAAGAAAGCGTTAGTTATTGGAGGGGGAATTGCGGGAATAAGAGCGGCCCTCGACATAGCTAACGCTGGATATCAGGTAATCTTAGTTGAGAAGAGGCCAACGATAGGAGGCCACATGGCTCAGCTCGCAGAGACCTTTCCAACGCTTGACTGCGCTCAGTGCATCCTAACGCCTCTAATGAGCGAGGTTGCAAATCATCCAAACATAAAGCTCCTGACGCTGTCCGAGGTCATAGATGTTGAGGGTTATGTTGGGAACTTCAAGGTCCGCATCAAGAAGAACCCGAGGTACGTTGATCCGGAGAAGTGCAACCTTTGCGACAACTGCACGAAGGTCTGCCCAGTCACAGTCCCATCGGAGTTTGACGAGGGATTGAGCCTGAGGAAGGCGATTTACATACCATTCCCCCAGGCCGTGCCTTCCTCCTACCTCATAGATCCTGATGCCTGTTTGGGGATGAACCCCATAATATGTGGGAAGTGCGCTGAACCGGACGTTTGTACTACGGGGGCAATAAACTTCTACGATAAGCCTGAGATAATAGAGGAAGAAGTAGGCGTCATAATAATAGCAACGGGCTACGAGCTATACGATCCAAAGAAATTGGGTGAGTACGGAGCAGACAGGTACCCTGATGTGATTACTTCTCTTCAGTTCGAGAGACTTCTCTCCCCAAACGGACCAACTGGTGGAATACCTAGAAGGCCAAGTGATGAGAAGATCCCAAAGAGGATCGCATTCATACACTGCGCAGGTTCAAGGGATGAGAAATACGTTCCTTACTGCAGCCACATATGTTGCACTTACCTCATAAAGCACGCATTGATCTTTAAGGAACTCTTTCCAGACGCAGAGGTCTACTCCTTTTACATTGACATAAGGACCGTAGGAAAGAACTACGAGGAATTCTTTAAAAGAGCTCAAGAGGAGGCTGGAATTCAATTCATAAGAGGTAAGGTCTCAAGAATCTATGAAGAGGATGGAAAAGTTAAGATACAAGCAGTAGACACGCTTCTAAACGTAAGAATGGAGCTGGAGGTTGACATGGCCGTGCTTGCCATCCCAATAGTTCCTGCAAATGGGATTGCAGAGCTGGCTAGCAAGCTTGGCGTTCAGATAGACAGCCACGGCTTCCTTCAGGAGCTCCATCCCAAGCTTCATCCAGTGGAGTCGGCGACGCCAGGAATATTCATTGCTGGTGCTGCTCAGACCCCGATGGACATACAAACCGCGGTTGCCCAGGCAAGCGCAGCTGCAAGCAAAGCAGTGGAGATACTTGCTCAGGAGAAGATAAGTCATCCTCCGATCGTCGCAACTGTTAACAGGGATCTTTGCAGCGGTTGCAGACTGTGCATCCCAGCCTGTCCTTACGGAGCTATAGAAATAGTGGATGAGAGAGCAGAAGTGAACGAAGTGGTCTGTGAGGGGTGCGGAGCGTGCGTATCAACCTGTCCCTCTGAGGCCATAAGTTTGAGGAATTTCACCGATGAGCAAATAGACGCGATGATAGAAGCAGTTGCGGAGGAGAGTTAAGTTGGAGGATTTTGAGCCCAGAATAATAGCCTTCCTTTGCAAGTGGTGCGGTTACGCTGGGGCAGATATGGCTGGGACCTCCCGCCTGAAGTATCCAGCAACCATAGTTCCGATCAGAGTTCCTTGCACGGGAAGAATTGAGATGGAGCAAGTCCTTAAGGCTTTAATGAGATCTGATGGGGTCTTAATTGCTGGGTGCCACACTCCTGGTGATTGTCATTACGTCAGGGGGAACTTCCAGTGCTTAAAGAGGGTAACTCTTTTGAAGAAGTTCCTAAGGCAGGTAGGAATAAATCCTGCAAGAGTGAGGCTGGAGTGGATCTCTGCAACTGAAGGAAGGAAATTTGCCAGGGTTGTAAGCGAGTTCACGGAGGAATTGAGGAAGCTAGGTCCCCTGAGGCGAGGCGAATGAGGAAGCTTAAGTTAGCTGTTGATTATGGATCAATATGCGGAGGCTGCGATGTAGCATTTATAGACGTTGGAGAAGAGCTAATTGACCTTGTTAATGTTGCTGATATAGTTTTCTGGCCTGCAGTTGTTGATGGAAAGGAAGAAGATCTAAAGAATGTTGAAGAGCTGGATCTTGGCATATTTTTCGGAGCGGTCCGTACAGAAAAGCACTTGAAGGCTCTGAAGAATTTAAGGGAAAAATCACGCTTCCTAATTGCTTTTGGAACCTGTGCCTGTTATGGAGGGGTTCCGGGGCTTGCAAATGCCTTTGAAAGTGAATTTCTACTTGAAACTGGGTACTCTAAAACCAGAAGCACCGAAAATCCCGATCACAAATTGCCTGGGCTGGACGAAATTAAAGAGGCCGCCGTAATGCTTCCTAAGCTTAGAGAGAAAGTCTCCCCGATAAGCGACTTCGTTGATGTTGATATATGGGTTCCGGGATGTCCTCCACCAGTTGAATCTGTTAGTAAGCTTATAGGAGTAATTAAGGATATATCTAGAGGCCTCTTGCCTCCTAAAGGCCTTTTCATAGCAGAAGACAGGACCTTATGCGACTTTTGTGATAGAGAGAAGCCTGAAATCATCATAATAGAGAGATTCAAGAGGGTTCACGAGTCAAGCATCGATGAGAAGGAGTGCCTGCTAAAACAAGGGATAATATGCCTCGGACCAGTTACTAGAGGAGGTTGCGGCGCAAGATGCGTTAAGGCAAACATGCCATGCAGAGGCTGCTTTGGCCCAGCTCCTAACGTAGAGGATCAAGGAACTAGGTTCTTGACGGCAATCTCATCGATTCTAATGGCTGGAAAGGAGAAGGAGGTTGGGGAGGAGGGTATAAAGAGGCTAGTTAACGAGATCAAGGATCCTTTAGGCCTCTTTTACATGTACTCTTTTGCTACAGCCTTGATAAACAGGAGATATCGTGATGTGGAGGTGATTTAGGTGAAAGGGGATCGAGATGGGATCATAACCATCGAGCCTGTGACCAGGCTTGAAGGAGAGGCGAAGATAAACATAATTTTGGATGAGAAAGGGAGGGTTAAGGAGGCCTACTTCCAAGTGATGGACTACAGGGCCTTCGAGGCTCTGACAATTGGGAGACAGGCAGAAGAGGTTCCTAGGATAGTAAATAGGATATGCGGAGTCTGCTCATGGGCCCATCACATGGCTGCAGTTAAGGCTCTTGATCGTCTCTTCGGAAGGGATCCTCCTCCAACTGCAAAGAAATTAAGGGAACTCTCTTATTGCGCTCACGTAATCCACAGTCACATGATTCACTTCTTCCTCTTCGCCTCACCAGATCTATTCCTTTCTCCCGAGGCAGAACCTTCGATAAGGAATTTCATAGGATTGCTAAGGAAGCGCCCTGACATATTAAAAAGGGCCCTGAAATGGCACTTCGAAGCTGAGAGGGTTCAGGAGATAATAGGCGGAAAGGCAGTTCATCCCCCATTTGCCATTCCAGGAGGGGTTAGTAAGAACCTAAGCGGGGAAGAGAGGGAGGAAATAATGAAAAGGGCCAAAGGGATGCTCGAATTCTCCCTAGAATCCCTAGAATTCTTCAAGAAGAGGGAGAAAAAAGAAAAGG